>NZ_JBFULT010000093.1:0-16650 GCF_054049755.1 Bradyrhizobium sp. P5_C11_2 | reverse complement strand
CAATGGGGCCGCGGCGCGGCCCCATGAGCGACACGGTCGCCGCACTATTCCTGATCGACGAGATCGTCCTCGAGGATCGCCATCTGGAACTGGAACGAGCGATCGTCGTCCTCGTCGTCGACGAACAGCACGCCGATGAACTCCTCGCCGATATAGACCTCGGCGGAATCGTCCTTCTTCGGCCGCGGCACGACGCGGATCTTGGGATTGCCGAATACGCGCTTCAGATACGCGTCGAGCTTCCTTACTTCCTTGACGTCCACGGCAAGTCTCCAATCGAAATCTGGGTTGGCGGGGTTTTAGGCCGAGACGCGACGAACCGCCAGCATGAATTGCCAAAGAATTTGGGGACGAAGAGGGCCGGAAATCAAGCCCTATTCATGCTCAAAGCCCCGTCTCAAAGTCCCATGGCGTTGATCATCTGATCCATGGTGCGCGACGGCTCGGCGCAACCGGCTTCGCCGACGATCTTGGCGGGCACGCCGGCGACGGTGACGTTGTGCGGCACCGGCTTCACCACGACCGAGCCGGCCGCGATACGCGCGCAATGGCCGATCTCGATATTGCCGAGGATCTTCGCACCGGCACCGATCAGGACGCCGTGACGGATTTTTGGATGGCGGTCCTCGTTCTCCTTGCCGGTGCCGCCGAGCGTGACACCGTGCAGGATCGAGACGTCGTCCTCGATCACGGCGGTCTCACCGCAGACGAAGCCGGTGGCGTGGTCGAGGAAGATGCCGCGGCCGATGCGCGCGGCGGGATTGATGTCGGTCTGAAACACCGCCGAGGCGCGGCTCTGGAGATAATACGCAAAATCCTTGCGGCCCTTCAGCCAGAGCCAGTGCGCGAGGCGATGGGTCTGGATCGCGTGGAAGCCCTTGAAGTAGAGCAAGGGATCGATGAAGCGCGAGGTCGCGGGATCGCGGTCGTAGACGGCGACGAGATCGGCCCGGAACGCGTTGCCGAGATCCGGATCATCCCGCAGCGCCTCGTCATAGGTCTGGCGCACGAGATCGCCCGACAATGCGGAGTGATCGAGCCGGTCGGCGAGGCGGTGGATCACCGAATCCTCGAGCCGGCTGTGATGCAGCACCGTCGAATAGATGAAGGTCGCAAGCTCCGGCTCGCGATGGACAATGTCCTCCGCTTCGCCCCGGACCCGGTCCCAGATCGGATCGAGCGATGCGAGCTTTCCTCCCGGATTGACCTGATGCACTGCCATGGGATCTGCTCTTTCGAATTGGCTCGTCTTGTTGGTTCTATAGCACAGTCTAGGCGACAAAGTCCTGACGGGCTTGCCTGAGAGTGAACAGCGCCTTGCCCCGCGAAGGCCTGCCAACGCATTGAATCGCAACGCTTTCCTCTGACACCCCCAAGGCGGCAAGGTCGGCTCAAAGTGGTCAGAGTTTTGCCAAATTCAAGCCGGGCGGCGTCAAACTATTGGTGAATTCCGCCTCAACCCTTATTGCGGTCATGGTGCGGACGACGACGGAGCGGTTTTGAGCATCACCACCGATAGTTTGCGCGCGCGCGCCGCGGGCTCGTTTTGGCTGCGGCTCGCGGCGGTGGCCCTGCCCCTCCTGATGATCGCCCCCGCGTTCTGGAACGGCTATCCGCTGCTCCAATGGGATACCGGCGGCTATCTGGCGCGCTGGTACGAAGGCTATCTCGTCCCCAGCCGCTCCACCGTGTTCGGCCTCTATCTGCACTATGGCGAGAGTTTCGGCTTCTGGATCAACCTCGCGGTCCAGTCGCTGGCGACGCTGTGGCTGCTGCAGCTCACCTTGCGCGTGCTCGGCCTGATGCAGACCTTCCGCTTCGTCGCGATCAGCCTGCTCCTGATCCTGACCACCGCCCTGCCCTGGCTCGCCAGCATGCTGCTCACCGATATCTTCGCAGGGCTGTCGGTGCTGTCGCTGTTCCTGCTGATCGTCGGGGGACATCGGATTTCGGCGCTCGAAAAAATCTCGCTGTTCGTCTTCACCGCCTTTGCCGCCGCGACCCACAGCGCCACGCTCGGTGTGCTGCTCGGGCTCTGCGCCGTCGGCTGGATGACGCGGCCGCTCGTGGGACTCAGGCTGCCGCTGTCGGGATTGGCGCAGGCGAGCCTGTCGATCGTTGCCGGCGGCCTGATGCTGGTGTCGGCGAATTATGCGCTGTCGGGCAAATGGGCCTGGACGCCCGGCGGCTACGGCGTCGCCTTCGGCCGCATGATGCAGGACGGCATCGTCGCGCGCTATCTCGACGACCACTGTCCGCGCGAACGCTTCAAGCTCTGTCCCTATCGCAAGGAACTGCCGGCCACCGCCGACGAGTTCCTGTGGGGCAACAGCATGTTCAACACGCTCGGCCGCTTCGAGGGCATGAACGACGAGATGAGCTACATCGTCGTGCATTCGCTCGCCGACTATCCGGCCTGGCAGGCCGGCGCAGCGCTGCGGGCGATCTGGCAGCAATTGCTGCATGTCGCGACCGGCGAAGGCGCCAATGGCTGGATTCCGCACACCTACGGCATCATCGAGCGCTATATCCCGGCGCAGGTCGCGCCGATGCGCGCGGCGCGCCAGCAGCACTGGGATGTCAATTTCGACTACATCAACTGGCTGCACGTGCCCGTGGCACTGGTGTCGATGCTGGCGCTGCTCGGGCTTCTCGGACACGCGCTCGCAATTCGCCGGCTGGACGATCTGACCCTGCTGGCGGCGACCGTCACGCTGGCGCTGCTCGGCAACGCCCTCATCTGCGCCGTGATCTCCGGCCCGCACGACCGCTACGGTGCGCGGATGGTGTGGGTTGCGACCTTCGTGGTGCTGATGGCGCTGGCGCGCTCGTCCGGCGACGACGAGTCCAAAGCGCGATGAAATTGGGATGAATCGTCATCGCGCTTTGGGTTGTTGTTTGAGCATGATCTTTCCGGAAAACCGCTACGCACTTTTCCGGATCATGCTCCGCGGACGACATCTCAGCGGCGGCGTGAGAGGAAATCGAGCACGCCGGTCTTGTAGACCTTGTCGCCGACCGCGCGCATGTGGTCGCGGCCGGGAATGTCGAGCACTTCCGAGCCGGGGATGATGGCGCCGAGCGCGCTGGCGGAGCCCGCGACGTCGTCGGTGCTGCCGACCGCGATCAGCACGGGCACGTCGATGCGCGCGGCTTCGTCTCTCGTCATCAGGTCGCGCGTGCCGCGCAGGCAGGCGGCCAGCGCACGCCGGTCGGAACGGGTCTGATCGGCGAAGGCGCGGAAGGTGCGGCCGACGGGATCGGTGACGTCGTCGAGCGAGGGTGCTTCCAGCGCCTTCGCCACATTCTCGCCGGGCCCGGTGCCCTCGATCAGGCCGCCGATGCCGATGCCGCCGAGGATCGCCGAGCGCAGCCGCTGCGGCTCGTTGAGCCCAAGCCACGCGGTCATCCGCCCGCCCATCGAATAACCCATGATGTCGGCCTGCGGAATGCCGAGATGGTCCATCAGCGCGAGCACGTCGCCCGCCATGGTCGGGATCGAATACTGCCCGGACTCGTAGAGCTTTGCGCTGTCGCCATGGCCGCGATTGTCCAGCGCGATGGCGCGGCGGCCGTTCTTGCGCAGTTCCGAGACCCAGGTCGGATAGACCCAGTTCACGTTCTTGCTCGAGGCAAAGCCGTGCACCAGAATGATGGGATCGCCCTCGCCTTCGTCGAGATAGGCAATTTCAACGGCGCCGTTGTGAAAGCTCGGCATCACTTGTTCCGCAGTCTTGAGAGGGGAAGGGTTGATCTTAGGCCCTGAGGGCCGCGCTGGCCAGACCGGCTTCGGCTGCGATCCGGGCCCGGCGCAGCCGGCGTACCCGTCTGCGATCGCACCAGGCCTGGGTCAGGTGCTCGGTGGTCGCCTTGATCGAGGACAACACGCCGAACAGCGTCAATGCGGCGCCGAACAGCCAGAGCGCCAGATCGAACGCACCGGCCACGAGCAGCAGCGCGCCGCGGCCGAGCAGCTTCATGATCGCGCGGGTCTTGCCGCCCTGCGCTTCCGCAAGCCGCGCCGCGCGCGCGACGTCCTTCGGGCCTTCGGCGATGCGCAGCGTGTCCATGGCGCCGCGCGTGCCGGTCTTTTCGGCGACGCGCGTGACGTCCTTGCCGAGCCGGACCAGCGCGCCGGCCTTTTCGGCGCGGAATGCAGCCTTGATCGCGCGCGCGGTCTCGCCCGGCCGCAGCACCGAACCGGAGGCGACCGCGTTCTGGAGCATCGGCGTATCGACCACCTCGCGCGCGGAGCGGCCGGCCCATGCGGCGAGCCCCTCGCCGAGCCGGCCGACTTTCCGGGCATCCTTGACCAGCGTGAGCCCGGCGCGCACCGGCGCCGCGCCGCCGACGGACACGTAAGTCACGGCCGTCACCGCGAGGCCCGCGGCCGCGAGGCCCAGCACCAGGTGATCGGTGTCCTCGCCCATCGCGAGGTGCTTGCCTTCGCGCACGACGTCCCTGACGTCGCCGATCACGAAGAGATCGCCGGCGACCGTTCCGGACAGGCTTGCGACATCGTCGGCGCTGCCGGTGACGAGGCCGGTGGCGAACTGCTTGGCGAAATGCGAGGTGGAATTTTCCTCTTTGATGGCGTCGCTCACGCGGATCAGGAGGTCGTCGGGGAGCGCGATGTTGCGCTCGCGCGCGAGCGCGACGAAGCTGTCTGCGAGATCGGCATCGCCCGATGCGAGCGCGGCCTCGACGTTGTCCTGAACCAGGCGCTCGTTGTGCCGCAGAAGCGCGTCGAGCCTCAGCTCGGACAGCGCGGCCGGATCGTCCTGGGCCGCGAAGATCGCGCCGGCCTCGCGGGCGTGCGGTGCTACCTGCACGAGCAGGAAGCCGCATGCCGCGATACCCGTCAACGCTGTGCTGATTCGCAGCCACTTCATGCTGAAAGCCTGGACGCCTGCCCGATGGTTCGTGTTTTGCCGCAATTGCCCTCGTCCACAGACATAGTATGCCAAAATTGCGACACAACGTCCCCGACGAAAGAAGGGCTTCTCTCAGGCCGCAAGATTGTGTCGAATTTGCATGAGCAAATGAGCATGGGGCAATTGCGAACCTTTCGGTTCCGCTGGACTAGCAATCATCTGCCCTCGCCAGTATGGTCCGCGGCGCCTTAAAGATGCCGCGTCAGTTCTTGATTGTGTCCGCCGCCATTGCCACTCCAGGATGAGTTACGATGTCCGACCATGTCGTCCCGCACTTCCATAACGATGCCGGTGTTCCCGTCATCGAGATCGGCTCGCAAGAGTTCATGTGCGTGGGCGCCAATCCTCCGTTCGATCATCCGCACGTCTTCCTCGACCTCGGCAACGACAACGAGATCATCTGCCCCTATTGCTCGACGCTGTACCGCTTCGCCGCCGACCTGAAGGCCGGCGAAGCCCGTCCGCCGGAATGCGTCCTGAAGGACAAGGTGGCCTGACCCGGCCCCCCCGGTCAGGGGTGGCGCTCTCCCGAACAATCGTCATCGCCGGTGCCGGAATCGGAGGACTGACGGCCGCGCTCGCGATCGCCGCCCGCGGCTTTCGCGTCGTCGTGCTGGAAAAGACCGAGCGGCTCGAGGAAATCGGCGCGGGCCTGCAACTCTCCCCCAATGCCAGCCGCGTGYTGGTCGAACTCGGCCTGACGGAGCGCCTCAAGCTGCGCGCCGTGACCCCCGAGGCGGTCTGCGTCATGAGCGCACGGGCCGGCGGCGAATTGCTGCGCATGCCGCTTGGCGAAGCAGCCGCGGCGCGCGCCGGCGCCCCCTATTGGGTGGTGCACCGTGCCGACCTGCAGGCGGCGCTGGCCGGCGCGGTCTCCGATCATCCCGACATCGAGTTGAAGTTGGGTGCGACCTTCGAGGATGTCGCGCCCCACGCCAAGGGGCTGACGATCGTCCATCGCAGCGGCACGATACGCCGCAGCGATCTGGCGAGCGCACTGATCGGCGCCGACGGCATCTGGTCGACGGTACGCCAGCAGCTGTTTCCCGAGGTGCAGCCGCGCTTCTCCGGACTGATCGCCTGGCGCGGCACGCTCGATGCCACCCAATTGCCGAAGGACTACACCGCACGCCGGGTCCAGCTCTGGATGGGCCCGAACGCCCATCTGGTCGCCTATCCGATCGCCGGCGGACGCCAGATCAACGTGGTGGCGGTGCTGCCGGGCACCTGGAACAGGCCGGGCTGGAGCACGCCGGGCGATCCCTTCGAGGTGATGGACGCCTTCGCCGCTCCGCGCTGGCCGCCGTCGGCGCGGATGATGCTCACCGCGGTCGACACCTGGCGCAAATGGGCGCTGTTCGGCGTGCCCGAGGGCTGCCCCTGGAGCAAAGGGCAAATGGCGCTGCTCGGCGATTCCGTGCATGCGATGCTGCCGTTCGCCGCCCAGGGCGCCGGCATGGCGATCGAGGATGCCGCCGTGCTCGCCAGGCATCTGAGCCTCGAGGCCGCCGAGAGCGCGGCCGGCATCGCCGCGGCGCTGAAGCAGTATGGGCGGGCGCGTCAGGCGCGCGTGCGGCGGGTGCAGCGAACTGCGCGGCAGCAAGGCCGCATCTATCATCTCACCGGCCCGCTCGCGCTCGCGCGCGACCTTGCGATCCGCGCGCTCGGTCCGGAGCGGATGCTGGCGCGGCAGGACTGGATCTACGGCTGGCGGGCCTAGCGCGAGATGCGATCGGAAGCGATCGTCATCGCGGCTTCGGTCATTGCTTGAGCATCTCTTCGGAAAGCCGCAGCACGCTTTTCCGGATCATGCTTYTAGCGTGCGCTCGTCAGTAGACGGCGCCGCCGGATTTCGAGCCCGACGCAGGCTTGGACGGCTTGGCCGCCCCTGCCGGTGCAGACCCGGGTGTCGCCTGAGCGGCCCGGGCCGCTTCCATATCGCTCTCGCGGCATCTGTTCTTCTGCCAAGCCTCTTCCATCAGCTTCTGCGATCCGCGCGCGGAGATATAGTCGTTGCGATAGGCGAGCTCCGACACCACGACGCCGCCCGTCCCGGTTTCCGCCTTCGCCATCAGCCGCTGCAGGTCGTCGACGCGCTTGGCGAGACCTATGCGCTCGGGCGCGAGTTGCTTGCAGTCCCAGAGGTCATAGCGGGCCGGATCGGCGAAGGCCGGGCTGATGGTATCGCTGACGCTGGCGCAGCCGCCAAGCGCCGCGCAAAGCCCCAGCAGCGGAAGCAGCACGCGCGCAGGACGACCTTGAAGGAGAAACGAGACAGGCATGGCGGATTGGTAGTCCCCGTAGATTGAGATTGCCTAAAGCAAGCCGAGATGTCCGGATTGAGGCTTTGCCTTGTGCAGGCGGCTCGCTTATGGAGGAGACAGCCCGTCCGGCTCCCCGCCACCGAAAACGGCCGAACGGGACTTAAGTCGTTGATCTCGTTGGATCAAGCGGGCATGGCGGAATTGGTAGACGCAAGGGACTTAAAATCCCTCGGTGCGCAAGCGCTGTGCCGRTTCGACCCCGGCTGCCCGCACCACGAGAGCTGACGGCGCCAACTGTGCCAACAGCAGGATCCAGTAGCAGATGAGCGCGACCGCGAGCAGGTCGAATCCGTCCACGAACGCAATGCCCGAGACCGAGGTCACGAACGGGATGGCGATCGCAACCGTCAGCACGGCCGCCACCATCGCCGCAGGCAGGTCGACGATCAGAACGGCGGCGTAGAGCGCGGCCTCGAAGAAGGCATACACCTTCAGTCTGGGCGCACAGAGATAGAGCGCGTACATCGCGAGCACGGTGATCCGCATCGCGGCGTCGGGATGATCCATCAGCCAGTCGTCGAGCGCCTGGAGCGGCGAAGTCTTGCCGGCCGGGCCCTGCGCCCTGACCATGCGCCACACGGAGATGGCGAGCGGCGCGAGCACGAGTGCGACCGCGATGAGCCCATAGAGCACGGCGACCACCGGCTTGCTGCCGGCGAGCGCGACGCGGTCCGCAAGTGTCTGCGCGAGCAAGAGCAGCGACGGATTATCCTCGCTCGCCGGCGAATGCTGTCCGGGAATCTGGCCGAGGATCGCACTCAGCCAGCTTGGAAACAGCTCCGTGTAGAACACCATCGAGACCAGGATCGGCAGGGCGAACATGCCCGCTGCCACCGCGATCAGGACGAGTTTGCGACGTCTTGGCTGGGGCAGAAAATAGAGCGCGGCGAGTACCGGGCAGAACACCAGCTTGAGCGAGGTGGCGAGGCCGAGCATGGCCGCACCGGCGAGCTGCGGCACGAGGCTCACGCCGCCCCGCCCCTCGGACGGCACGGGACGCAGCAACAGTGCGAGCGACGCGGCCGTCAGCAGGCCACTCAGCATCGCGAAATTGCCGCTCGCCATGACCCATTCGAACCCGAGGAAACCACCAAGCGCGAACACGCCCCGCAGCGCGACATCCCGCGGGCCGGCGCGGATCCTGCCGAGACCGGGCAGCAGCAGTACGCAGATCACCCCGAGAACCAGATAGATGGCCTTGTAGTGGGCGACGAGAAAGCCGCCGGCGCAGAGCGGCCGAAAGGCGTCGAGGGTGACGGGAAGATAGGGGTAGGAAAGATCGGTGCCCTTCAAATTCCTGACGAAATAAGGGTCCAATCCCTCACGATGGGCATCGACCGCCGCGCAGTTCACCCGCGCGTCCGAGCCAAATGTCTTGTTCACGCTGAGATCGATGGCGACGGCGGTGGGGAGCAGTACGGCCATGACCAGGATGAAGCGGCTCAGCCAGCTCCTCCGCGATCCATCCGCGCCAAAAGGCCGTTCTCCTTCGGCATCTGCGGACGAGGCGACACTCGTCATGGACGCACGGCTTCCGGATCGAGGCGTTTCGGCTCGGCTCGAAAATCGAGCAGCATGATCCAGAAGCAGGCGAGCGCGACCGCGATCTGGACAAAACCGCCCTCGACCGTGCTGCCCGTGATCGAGACCAGCGTTGGAATGGCAACGCCGATGGTCAGCACGGCCGCCAGTGCAGCGGCCGGAAGATCGACGATGAGGACGGCGGCGTAGACCGCCAGTTCGAAAAAGGCATATTCCTTGAGGCGCGGCGAGCAGAGATAAAGCCCGTACATCGCGAGCACGCTGAAGCGCATGGCCGCATGCGGATGATCGACCAGCCAGCGGTCGAGGCGCCTCAACAACGATCCCTCACCGCTCCCGACGGTGCGCTGCATCGACCAGCCGAGCGGCACGAGCACGAGCGCGGTCGCAGCCAGCGCATAGATGGCGAATGCGATCGGCTTGCTGTCGGCCAATCCAATGCGGTTCACGATCGTTTGCGCCAGCAGCAGCAGCGACGGATTGGCTTCCTCCAGCTGGACCGAATGCTGACCGGGGATCCCTCCCGCGAGCGCGAGCAACCAGCTCGAGAACAGGTCTTGATAGAAGACGACCGAGACCAGTATCGGGAGCACGAAGCTGACGCCCGCCACCACGATCAGGACCAGTTTCCGCCGACGCGGCAGCGGCAGGAAATAGAGCGCGGCCAGTACAGGGCAGAACACCAGCTTGAACGCCATGACAAGGCCGAGCAAGGCGGCCCCCACGACACGCAGACCATCATTTCGATCGCCATGCGCTCTTGGCGCGGCAGGGCGGAGCAGAAGTGCAAGTGCCGCGGCGGTCAGCGCGCCACCCAGGATCGCAAAATTCCCCGAGGCCAGGACCCATTCGAAGCCGACGAATGCGCCGAGCACGAAGAGACCCCTGAGCGCGATGTCCCGTAAGCTGCGTGTCCGGCCAAGGCCGGGCAGCAGCAGGGCGCAGAGCACGGCGAGAGCGAGGTAGACGCCTCTGTGGTGGCCGACGAGCACGCCACCCGCACACAGCGGACGAAAGACGTCGAGTGTCACCGGCAGATAGGGATAGGAGAGCTTGGTGCCCTTCAGGTTCTTGACGAAATAGGGATCGAGCCCTTCGACATGCGCGTCGACCGCCGCGCAATTGACGCGAACATCCCAGCCATATTTCACATCGAGCGCGGTGTCGTTGGCGAGATTGCCGAGCACCAGGAGCGCCACCAGTGCGATCAGGCACGCAAGCCGGGTGCGCCGTGTCGCAGCCGTGTCGGCCGACGGCCCCAACCATCGTGCTGTACCAGTGACGTCGGACACCGCGGATTCCTTGCCTGCCCCGAATTCCCTTGGCGCCCTGCCCAGCGCCCGCAACGTCAGGTTACAATGGACAGGATGCGTTTCTGATTCATCTCCCCATCGCGCCGTTCTCGCCGGGCGGCGATTTCATGGTGAATCCCTGGTTTCCCCCGCCGTTCGAACCGGAGGTGAAAAGCCGTCCGGCATGGCTACCTCACCAATTCGTGTCCGCTCCCTGCCCCGCCTGACAGCCATCCCAAAACATGGGTTGTGCGACGCAGCATTGAGGATAGACAGGCTGCTCAATCAGGGGTGAGCTTTCTTGTCCGACGTCAATGCCGACGATTGGGTGTCCTCGGGGCACCGTCCGATGGGTTTTCCCGAATTCGTCATCGTGATCGCGTCGATCATGGCGCTGAATCCGCTCGCCATGGACATGATGCTGCCGGCGCTGCCCAATATCGGGGCGGCCTTCAAGATTCCCAACGCCAACCATCTCCAGCTCGTGCTGTCGACCTTCCTGATCGGCTTCGGTGCGGGCCAGTTCGTCATGGGCCCGCTGTCCGACCGCTTCGGCCGGCGCCCGGTGCTGCTGGGCGGCATGGCGGTCTATGCGGTGGCGAGCGTGCTGGCGGTCGCCGCACCCTCGTTCGAGACGCTGCTGCTCGCCCGCGCGCTGCAAGGGCTCGGCACCTCGGCGACGCGCGTGATCGCGACCTCGATCGTGCGCGACTGCTATGTCGGCCGCCGCATGGCCAGCGTGATGTCGCTCGYCATGATGGTGTTCATCGCGGTGCCGGTGATCGCGCCCTCGTTCGGGCAGGCGGTGCTGCTGGTCACGCAATGGCGCGGCATCTTCGTCGTGCTGATGCTCTACGGCCTGCTCGCGCTGGCGTGGAGCGTGTGGCGGTTGCCGGAGACGCTGCCGGAGTCGGAGCGCAGGTCGCTCGCGCCCGCCGACGTGCTCGCGGCCTTCCGCCAGACCGTCACCAACCGCCAGACCATCGGCTACGCAACGGCCGCCGGCAGCGTCATGGGCGCGCTGTTCGCCTATGTGTTCTCGGCCCAGCAGGTCTTCACCGGCATCTACCATCTCGGCCAATATTTCCCCCTCGCCTTCGCCGCGATCGCGGCCGGCACCGCCATCGCCGGCTTCCTCAACGCCAGATTTGTCGGGACCCTCGGCATGCGCGTGATCTCGCACGGCGCGCTGACGCTCTACACCGCGGTGGCCGCCGTGATGCTGTTGACCGAGAGCCTCGGCATGCTGCCGCTGCCTCTGTTCATGGTGCTCTCCGCCCTGATGATGTTCTCGTTCGGCATGATGGTCGCCAACTTCACCGCGCTGGCCATGGAGCCGCAGGGCCACATCGCCGGCACCGCCTCATCGCTCTACGGCTCGATCACGACGCTGATCGGCATCGTGGTCGGCATGGCCATCGGCCAGAGCTTTGACGGCACGCTGCTGCCGTTCTCGGTCGGCTTCTTCCTGTCGACGCTGGCGGCGCTCGCGATCGTGCTGGTGGTGGAGAAGGGACGGCTGTTCAAGCCGCATCACCGCCCCGTGGCGTGAGGAACATCCCGGTCCTCTCGATGTTGTCATGCAGCATTTTTCGAGAGGTCGCCTCAATGGAACCGAAACGCAACGAAACCGATCACGCGTCGGAACCGACTGAGGCGCAGCGCAAGGCGTCTGGCGCAAAGCAGCCCGCATCCACACCGCCCTTCGCAAGCGAAGGACTTGAACGGTTGCGCGACAGCCATTGCTGAGAGGCGCGCTACTCCGGAATACGCTTGCTGGCGCTGAAATCGTCCGCTGCACTTTCAGGCGCCGTGCCGCTGCCCGTGCGCGGCGGCACCATCAGCACGACCACCTTCCGCGTCAGGCCGGGCTTGCCCCATAGCGTTGCCTGCACGGTGAACTCACGCCTGACAAAGTGTTCGGCGCGCGAGGAGACCCCCTCCATCCAGCGACCGCAATAGTCTTGGCCGCTGAAGCAGAGCGCAGCCCAGCCGCGGGCCAGCGTGGCCTTGCGCGGCAACCCCCAGTCATATTGGTACTCGAAGGGGCGCGCGTAATATGGATGGTCCGGGCTGTAGAACGCAGTCGCAAAGGCCAGCGAATCGTCGCCGCTGACGGCGGCGAGCGGCTCGCCGGTCAGCTCACGCCACTCGCGGGTGAGCTCGTTCGCCGCCTGGGCGTAGAAATTCCGCCCCTCTTCATAACCGTGGGTGTTGCGGTAGACGGCGTGGATCGGCGCGGCGACGAAGACAGCGGCCAGCGCAACGACTGCGGCGACGACCGTGACATTGACGGTGTAGAACCGCTCGATCGGGTAGCGCGTGCCGCAGACGATCAGCACGACGAACAGGAACAGCCCCTGCAATGCCCATAGCGACGGCAGATCTGTGCCCATCGCCAGCGATGTCAGGACCGGCAACACGATCGTGCCAATCGCGACATAGAAGAGCAGTCGCAGGCCCGGTCCCATTGCGGCGAAGTCGCCCGGAAACCGCTTCAGCCGCGTGCCCGCGATGAACACCCAGACCATGGCCGACACGCTCATCGCCGCCGCAAGACCAAGCACAAAGTTCTTCACCTCGCCGAGCGAACTCACGGCATTGCCGTTGGCGTGCGTCAGCGCATAGGTGAAGGTCGAGGCGCCCGTGGTCGCGAGCCAGTAGATATGCGGCGACAGCACTGCGAGCCCGGTGACGACCGAAATCCAGGGCGAGGCGGAGGTGAAATAAGCCCGTCGCGCCGGATGCGCCAGCGCGGCAAAGGCAAAACTGGCGACGAGGAACACCGAATAATACTTGCCGACCATCGCCAGCGCCGTGGCGCATCCCACCGCGACCGCCCAGAACGCGCGACGGGTCTCGAACGCGCGCAGAAAACACCAGGTCGCCAGCGGCCAGATTGCAAGCAGCACCGCATTGGCGTTGAAGCGCTGGGCGTGGAATTGATAGGCCGGCGTCAGGATCAGCAGCAGCAGCACCAGGATGCGCTTGTGCCCGGTCACGAACTGCCGCGCGACCAAGTCGACGAAAAACAGCGCAAGCCCCGCATTCGCCATCGCCATCAGTTGCAGCGACCAATCGCTGAGCGGAAAGACCGACGTCCACGCCGCCGTAACCCACCCCATCAGCGGCGGATGCTTGTGATAGCCCCAGGCGAAACGCCGCCCCAGTGTCCAGGCCTCGAGCGTGTCGGGATGCAGGCCGCTGCCGGCATAGGCAACAAAGAGATAGAGCGTCCAGATCGCGACGAAGCAGACCAGCAGCAGCGGCACAGCCCAGCCCGCCTCGACGCCATCGAGCCAGCGCAGGAAAGGCAGACGCCAACGCGCCGGTGCGCGATCCGACCGTTCGGCCATCGCCTGGAATGCAAAATCGATCGGCACGTGATTCAAATCGAGGGAGGGAAAGTGATGCGCGAAGACAACACATCTATTTCAGAATGGAAACAAATAGCAATGATTGGAAACTGGAACAGTTAAAAGCGGGGAGCGAAAAGGAAAACGGCGCCGCTGCTGACAGCGGCGCCGTTCGCGTTCAGACACAGGCGGAGACGCTACTCCGACTTGTCGACGTTCCAGAACAGCGGCGTTGCGGGGCCGTCGAGCACGCCGGAAAGCGATTTGCGCCAGCCGCTCGGCAGGAGATACTGACCCAGCGGGATGTAGATCACCTGCTCATAGGCTTCCTTCTGGATGTCCGCCGCGATCTTCTTCTGCTCGTCGATCGAGGAGGCGCGGACGAACGCATCCTTGAGCTGCTCGATCTTGGCGTCTTCCGCCCAGCCGAACCAGCCACCCTTCTTGCCCTGGCCGCCGATCGAGAGATTGGCGATCGGGTTGGAGACGTCTGCCGMCACCCAGTTGGTGAAGAACATGTTCCAGCCGCCCTCCTTCGGCGGCTTCTGGCTGGCGCGAYGGCTCACCACCGTCTGCCAATCGGTCGCCTGCAGGTCGACCTTGAAGCCGGCTTCGCGCAACAGCTGGGCCGCAACGATCGGCTGCGCCTTCAGCGTCGTGACATCGCCAGGCGCCATGATCACGACCGGGGTGCCGTCATAGCCGGACTCGGCGAGGGCCTTCTTGGCTTCCGCCATGCCGTTGCCCTTCACCAGGGTCTCGGCTCCGACGTCGCTCGCAAGCGGCGTATCGCATACGAAGAAGGCGCCACAGACCTTCTGATATTTGGCGTTGCCGACCAGCGCGTCGAGAACGTCCTTCTGGTTCATCGCCAGGAAGGCAGCACGGCGCACTTTCACGTTGTCGAACGGCGGGTAAAGGAAGTTCATCCGGCCGAGCGTCTGAAAACCGAACTTGTTCGAGACCTCGATCGTGAGCTCCTTGTTCGCCTCCAGCAACGGCAGCATGTCGTAGGGCAGATTTTCCATGAAATCGATGTCGCCCGACTGCAGCGCATTCACCGCGGTCTGCGAGTCCGGCATGGTGATCCACTCGACGCGGTCGACCTTCGCCACCTTGCCGCCCGAGGTCCAACTCGCCGGCTCCTTGCGCGGCACGTAGTCGGTATTCTTGACATAGACCGCCTTCACGCCGGGCTGGAATTCCGACTGCACGAACTTGAAGGGGCCCGAGCCGATCTGCTCCGGGATCTGCTTGTCAGCCGGCGTCTCGGCGAGGCGCTTCGGCATCATGAAGGCGACACGCGAGGATGGCTTGCCGATCGACTCAAGCACGAGGCCGTAAGGCTCCTTCAGCTTCAGCGTGATGGTCTTGGCGTCGGTGGCTTCGATGCTGGCAGTGAACTGCATCATCTGCTGACCCATGCCGTCGACGGCGGCCCAGCGCTTCAGCGAGGCGACGCAGTCTTCCGCCGTTACCGGCGCACCGTCATGCCACTTCAACCCGTCGCGCAGCGTGAAGGTGTAAGTGAGCTTGTCGTCGGAGATCTTCCAGTCCGCCATCTGCGGCTGGATCTTGAAGCTCGAATCGGTCGCGATCAGCGTGTCGTAGACCATGTAGCCATGGTCACGCGTGATGTAGGCGGTGGTGAAGATCGGATCGATGATGCGCAGATCCGAATGCATCACCGCGGTGATGGTCTTGCCGGCGGCAAGCACCGGCGAAGCCAGCGCCGTCGAAAGCGCGACGACCGACAGCGCAAGTTTGGAGGCGAACGCGCGGCGCCCCCGGCGCATGAGTTGGAACATTGAAAGTTTCTCCTGACGTGAAACTGGTCAAAGGCAGATTATTGGTTGAGCAATCGGATTGTTCTTTAGGCGAACTAACCTCATGCAATGCCTTTATCTTTTCGAGACTTGCAGAGAGCATCGAGCCCGTCAATCCGCTTTCAGTGCATCCCATGGCGGCGCGCGCACGGGCTCCACCAGGGTCGCTTTCACTCTACAACGCTGTCCGCCGCTCCTCCCCCACCGCGCGCTGCAACGCGCAAATCCATCGTTCGAAGCAGATAGAGACCCCCGATGAATCCAGCCAATCTTCCCTTTGATTCCGAGGCGATGCTCCAGGGCCTGCGCAGCTGGGTGGAATGCGAAAGCCCGACCTGGGACGAGAACGCCGTGAACCGCATGCTCGAACTCGTGGCGCGGGACATGGCGATCATGGGTGCGACGATCGAGCGCATCGCCGGCCGCCAGGGTTTTGGCGGCGTGGTCCGCGCGCGCTTTCCGCATCCGAGGCAAGGCGAGCCGGGCATCCTGATCGCCGGGCACATGGATACCGTTCACCCGGTCGGCACCATCGAGAAGTTGAAATGGCGGCGCGAGGGCAACAAGTGCTACGGCCCCGGCATCTACGACATGAAGGGCGGCAACTATCTCTCGCTGGAAGCGATCCGGCAGCTGATGCGGGCTTCGTTCACCACGCCGCTGCCGATCACCGTGCTGTTCACGCCGGACGAGGAAGTCGGCACGCCGTCGACGCGCGACATCATCGAGGCGGAAGCCGCGCGCAACAAATATGTGCTGGTGCCCGAACCCGGCCGCGCCGACAATGGCGTCACCACCGGGCGATATGCGATCGCGCGCTTCAATCTCGAGGCAACAGGCCGGCCGAGCCACGCCGGCGCGACGCTGTCGGCGGGACGCTCGGCGATCCGCGAGATGGCGCGGCAGATCCTCGCGATCGACGCGATGACGAGCGACGACTGCACCTTCTCGGTCGGCGTCGTGCATGGCGGGCAATGGGTCAATTGCGTTGCCACGACCGCCACCGGCGAAGCCCTGTCCATGGCCAAACGCCAAGCCGATCTCGACCGCGGCGTCGAGAGGATGCTGGCGCTGTCAGGCACAACCAATGATGTCACCTTCAAGGTCACCCGCGGCGTGACGCGGCCGGTGTGGGAACCGGATGTCGGCACCATGGCGCTCTATGAGAAGGCGCGCGGCATCGCCAGGTCGCTCGGCGCCGAGTTGCCGCATGCGAGTTCCGGCGGCGGCTCGGACGGCAATTTCACGGGGGCGATGGGCATCCCGACTCTTGACGGCCTGGGCGTCCGCGGAGGCAACGGCCACACGCTCGAAGAGTATATCGAGGTCGAGAGCCTGGCCGAACGCGGCCGCCTGATGGCCGGGCTGCTGGCGAC
>NZ_JBFULT010000092.1:0-16792 GCF_054049755.1 Bradyrhizobium sp. P5_C11_2 | reverse complement strand
CGACTACACCGTGCCGTTCGGCGCATTCGGCGGCATCGGAGCCCAGGGCTTCTCGCTGTCCCGGACCGACTTCGCGYCCGATGCGGCGGTCGCCACCGCCCTTCAGGCGGCCGGCCGCTTCTCGTTCAGCCCGGTGCTGGCGACGTCGGCGCCGATCGAGACGTTCTCGTGTTCGTCGGCGTCGACCGCGACCTGCGCAGGCGCGGCGACGCTCGACCTCAAATACGCGATCCGGGTCGCCGCGCTCGACACCACCAATGACCGCAAGGTGAATTACGACACCCTGGTCTTCTTCGACGCCACGCGCGGCATTACGGCGGGACCGTTCGCCCCGCCGTCGACCGGACCGGCCTATGTCAAGTTCGGCGGCGAGAACGCACCGTTCTTCTTCGAAGGCAGCGGAGCCAAGGTCGGTGCCGCCTATTTCGTCTCGCAGCTCGCGCCCGACCTGTCGGTGGTGCGCTTCGCCCGCTACGGCGCCAACTTCATCCCGCGCAACGCGCCGGTGCTGGCCGATGTCGACGACATCAACAACAGCATCGGGTTCTGGCGGCCGCAGGCCGACTTCCGCATTCCGGAGCGGTTGAGCCCGGGTTTCACCAACTTCCCCGACATCGAGATCGAGGCGATGTACGAGGACATGGTCAAGACTTTCGTGCGCTACCAGACCGAGATCGGCGAGCGCGCGATCAAGAACCATCCCGACGCCGACCTGGTCATGGTCTATATCGAGCAGCCCGACGGCTCCGAGCACCAGTTCCTGCTCACCGACCCGCGCCAGGGCACCAACCCGAAGGACCCGAGCTCGATCGGCGCCGGCCAGGACCCCGCCAAGGTCGCGCGTTACGCGTCCTATATCCGCTTCGCCTATCAGACGGCGGACAAGGCGGTGAAGCGGATCGCCGAGGCGGCGGGCGAGGACAGCAACGTCATCGTGGTGTCGGACCACGGCTTCGCGCCGTTCCACACCTCCGTCAGCATGGCCAATATCCTGAAGAATGCCGGCATCGACACCACCAAGGTGGCGATCCGCACCTCGGGCCCGGCGGCCAACATCTACGTCAACCTGCAGCAACGCGAACAGGGCGGCACCGTCGATCCGGCGACCTACGCGGCACTGGTGACGCAGATTACCGACGCGGTGAAGAATGCGGTCGACCCGAACCCGAAATTCAACGGCTCACTCGCGAACGGACGGATCTTCACGGTGGTCGAGACCCGACCGCTCCAGTGCGAGGCCGGGATCGGGCAGTGCACCAGCAAGACCATCGGCCAGGATTTTGGCGATGTGTTCGCGCTGATGGCCCCGGGCTACAATTTCGACGGCATCCAGAACCCCGGCGTCGCCCGCCTGGGCGATGCGCCGTTCAGCGCGGCGACGACCATGCTGTCGATGCCCAACTTCTACGGTGCCCACGGCCATGATCCCGAGCTGCCGGTGATGAGCGCGACCTTCATTGCCGCAGGCCCCCAGATCCGCGAGAAGACGATCCGGCGCATGCGCAATCTCGACGTGGCGCCGACCATCATGCAGATTCTGGGCGTCAGGCCGCACCGCGTCGACGGCGAGGTGCTGCGCGAGATTTTGCGCTAGCGACGGAGAAGGTTCTCCGACTCAGTGGATGGGCGCTCAGCAGCGCCCATCCCTGATGATCGCCGCAAATCGACCTCAAACGCCACTGAGGGTGATCGCGGAAATTGGGAATCATCCGTGGGTCGGAAACTGAAATTTGCGGCGGCGGCCGTCATCGCCGTCGCGGCGGGAGTCTACATCAACAACACCAGCCTTCTCGCGCCGCATCGTGACGGTAAACCGGTCATGCTCGCCCATCGCGGCATGGCGCAACGCTTCGACGAGCGCGATGTGAAGAACGACACCTGCACCGCAGCGCGCATGCTGCCGCCGACGCACGACTACCTCGAAAACACGGTACGCTCGATGCGCGCGGGCTTCGACGCCGGCGCCGACGTGGTCGAGCTCGACGTGCACCCGACCACCGATGGTCAATTCGCAATATTCCACGACTGGACGCTCGACTGCCGCACCGACGGCCACGGCGTCACGCGCGAGCAGAGCATGGCAAAGCTCAAAACGCTGGACATCGGCTACGGCTACACCGCCGATAGCGGCAAAACCTTCCCGTTTCGTGGCAAGGGCATCGGGATGATGCCGACGCTCTCCGAGGTGTTTGCCGCCTTCCCTAACAAGCAACTCCTCATCAATGTGAAGAGCCGCGACGCACACGAGGGCGAGAAGCTCGCGGCCGTGCTGAACGCGATGCCAGCCGAGCGACGGCGGAGGATCATGGTCTACGGCGGCGACGAACCGATCGAGGTGATCCGTCGCCTCACGCCGGACGTCCGCACGATTTCACGCGCGGCGATCCGGAGCTGCCTGCTCGGCTATATCAGCTATGGCTGGACCGGCCTCGTGCCGCCGGCCTGCCGAAATGCGATGGTGCTGGTGCCGATCAACGTCGCGCCCTGGCTATGGGGCTGGCCCGATCGATTTCTCAATCGCATGACCGGCGCCAACAGTGCAGTTTTCGTGCTCGGTCCCTACAGCGGCGGCGAGTTCTCGACCGGCATCGATACGCCGGAGCTGTTTGCCCGGCTTCCGCAAGGCTATTCCGGCGGGATCTGGACCAACGAGATCGAGACGATCGCCCACAGCACGAAGAATTAGCTCCGCAACCCCGGCGCTTCCTGCCCGGTGCGCGCGACATATTCGGTGTAGCCGCCGCCGAACTGGTGGATGCCCTCCGGCGTCAGCTCCAGCACCCGGTTCGACAGCGTCGCCAGGAAATGCCGGTCGTGGGAGACGAACAGCATGGTGCCCTCGAAATCCGACAGCGCCGTGATCAGCATCTCCTTGGTGGCGAGGTCGAGATGGTTGGTCGGCTCGTCCAGCACCAGAAAGTTCGGCGGGTCGAACAGCATCTTCGCCATCACCAGCCGCGCCTTCTCGCCGCCCGACAGCACCCGGCAGCGCTTCTCGACGTCGTCGCCGGAGAAGCCGAAGCAGCCGGCAAGCGCGCGCAGGCTTCCCTGCCCCGCGGTCGGAAACGCATATTCGAGCGACTCAAACACCGTCTGCTCGCCGTCGAGCAGGTCCATGGCGTGCTGGGCGAAATAGCCCATCTTGACGCTGCCGCCGACCGCCACGGTGCCCTCGTCGGGCTCGCTCGCGCCGGCGACCAGCTTGAGCAGCGTCGACTTGCCGGCGCCGTTGACGCCCATCACGCACCAGCGCTCGCGGCGGCGGATCATGAAATCGAGCCCGTCATAGATCCGCTTGCTGCCGTAGCCCTTGAACACCTTCTTCAAGGCGACGACGTCCTCGCCCGAGCGCGGCGCCGGCGGAAAATCGAACGCGACGGTCTGGCGGCGGCGCGGCGGCTCGACCCGCTCGATCTTGTCGAGCTTCTTGACCCGGCTCTGCACCTGCGCGGCATGCGAGGCGCGCGCCTTGAAGCGCTCGATGAACTTGATCTCCTTGGCCAGCATCGCCTGCTGGCGCTCGAACTGGGCCTGCTGCTGCTTCTCATTCAGCGCACGCTGCTGCTCGTAGAATTCGTAATTGCCGGTGTAGGTGGTGAGCGAGCCGGAATCGATCTCGACCACTTTTGAGAYCACGCGGTTGATGAACTCGCGGTCATGCGAGGTCATCAGCAGCGTGCCTTCGTAATCGTGCAGGAATTTTTCCAGCCAGATCAGGCTTTCGAGGTCGAGATGGTTGCTCGGCTCGTCGAGCAGCATGACGTCGGGGCGCATCAGCAGGATGCGGGCGAGCGCCACGCGCATCTTCCAGCCGCCGGAGAGTTTTCCGACGTCGCCGTCCATCATGTCCTGGCTGAAGCCGAGGCCTGAGAGGGCTTCGCGTGCGCGGCCGTCCAGCGCATAGCCGTCGAGCTCCTCGAAGGCGTGCTGCACCTCGCCGTAGCGCGCGATGATCTCGTCCATCTGATCGGCCTTATCAGGATCGGCCATCGCCGTCTCGAGCTCGCGCAGCTCGGCCGCCACCGTGCTCACCGGTCCCGCCCCGTCCATGACCTCGGCCACGGCGCTGCGGCCGCTCATCTCGCCGACGTCCTGGTTGAAATAGCCGATGGTGATGCCGCGATCGGTCGAGACCTGGCCCTCGTCGGGCAGTTCCTCACCGGCGATCATCCGGAACAGCGTGGTCTTGCCCGCCCCGTTCGGCCCGACCAGGCCGATCTTCTCGCCCTTGTTGAGGGCGGCGGAAGCTTCGATGAAAAGGATCTGGTGGCCGGCTTGCTTGCTGACGTTGTCGAGGCGGATCATGATGTCTTCTGGGGGGAATTTTGCGTTGCAGCGTAATAGGCCATGCCGGCCGCCAAGGGAAGCCCGGCCGGACCCGGATCAGCCCCCGCCATTCGCCAAATTCCTGCAATCCCCCCAGAAGCTTACGGCTTGTAGACCTCGACCGTCTGCATCATGCCCATCTCCTCATGGTTCATCATGTGGCAGTGGAGCATGTAGACGCCGGTGAAATCGAGGAAACGGGAGCGGAACACGACCACGCCGCCCTTGCGCTCCACGATCACGGAATCCCGCCATTCCGGCACCGCCAGCGCCTTGCCGTTGACCGAGACCACCTGGAACGGGTTGGTGTGGATGTGGAAGACGTGGTCGTCATGCTCATGCGTGTTGAGGATGGTCCACTCCTCGACCGCCCCGAGCTTGACCCGCTGATCGATGCGGGCCGGATTGAACTTCTTGCCGTCGATGAAGAACTCGAATTCCTGCCAGTGGCCGGCGGCGTCGGCCTCGGGTGCGGTCGCCGACAGGACCACCTTGCGGCGGTTGGTGATCTCCGTGTCCTTGATGGGCGCGAGCGGTGCCGGCGGCAGGGCGCGCGGCAGCTTCATGTCCATCGGCGCGCCCGCGACAACGACCCGCGCCAGCGGCCCCACCGGCGAAGGGTGGCCCTGGTCGTAGGGCGCCGCGTTGAAGGCGTAGGTGCCGGGGCCGCCCGCCTTCACCAGGATATCCGCCCGCTGCCCGGGCGCGATCAGCAGCTGCTTCAGCGGCTGCACGGCACCGAGCTGGATGCCGTCATAAGCGATCGCCTGCAGATCATGCTTCTCGAGATCAAGCAGCATGTCGTCCTGATAGGCGGCATTGAGGATACGCCAGCGTTGCACCTCGCCGGGCCGCATCTCGATCGCCGGCCGCCGCTGCCCGTTGATCGCCAGGAAACGCGTCGCCGTCTCCGGAAACAGCGTCTCGAAATTCTCGACCATGCCGTTGGCGTCGTAGACCACCTGGGTCAGCACCAGCAGGCGCTCGCGGGCGGTGGCGATCTCGGGCACGTCGGCGAAATCGCCCTCGATGATGACGGCGCCGACCATGCCGCTGGACATCTGGATGTCGGCGCTGCCGTGGTGGTGCGGGTGATACCAGTAGGTGCCCCGGGTGTGATCGGCCGGCAGCGTGATCTCGATGTTGTAGCTGTGGCCCGGGGCCATCGAGCGCATGACGTTGTCGGCGATCCCGCTCGGGCTGGTATGCGCGCCGTGGAAATGGAAATTGGTGTTGTTGAACTGGTGCGGGTGGCTGATGTCGGCGGGAAGCCCGTCGCGGTTCGGCGGCAGGTCGTTGATCATCTTGATGCGCAGGGTCTCGCCGGGCTTCATGCGCAGGGTCGGCCCGGGACTGCCGCCCTCATAGGACCGGACATAGAGCCGGACGCCGCCGATCTGGCGATAGGCGTAGCCGCAGCGCAACGTCGTGCTCAGAACGCCATTGACAGATCGCCGCACCTCGGGCTCGAGCAGCGGCTGATCCATGGCGGGAACCGGCGTTTCCGGAACCATCCCCATCGTTGGCGACATGTCCGCGGTGTGCGAGGCGCCCGCATGGTCGTGCGCGGCATGCTGGGCCTGCGCGCTGCCTGCGACCAGCGACAACGCGCCCGCCTTGAGACCGTAATCGAGCAATTGGCGCCGCGAGAGCTTTGTCATATCCGCTCTGACTGGAGAGACGTCGTTCGGATCGTGCTGCATTTGAGTTTCGCCCCCGTTGCCCATCCGTCTTCAGTTTGATTCGATTCTAAAGCAAGCGCGAAACGTCGATCCCATCCGGGAAGCGCACGACATTCACCGGTTGTAAACGCCCTGACCCTTTCTATCGTCGCATGACGAATCACGACGGATTCGAGCTAGCATTGGCGCGGACCTTCCGGGCATGGATGCCGTCAGCATCGTGATGCCCTCGAAACCTTGTACAAGGATCTGATCATGGAGCCTTCGCGACGCGAGTTCGTGAAGTGGTTGTCGGCGGGAGGCATCTCGGTCAGCCTGTCTCATCTTGCCTCGGCGACGCCAGCTCCCTTCGCAGCCCACGAGACGCTGCCTGGACGCGGCAAGTTCAATCCCGCGGCAAAGGGCGCCGGCCGTGTCGACGGCGTCGCCAAGGTCACCGGCGCGAAGCTTTACGCCTCCGACTTCCGCGCCAATGATCTGCCGGGCTGGCCACAGATCACCTCGCACGCCATCCTGGTGCGCGCCAACGACGCCACGCACGTCTACACCGGCCTGGATCTCGCCCGCCTCGGCGGCGCGCTCAAGCCGTCGGTGGTGGTGACGGCCGCCGATCTCGACCGGATCGGGACGCAGGTGCCGGAATTCTATGCGGGCGACCTGTTCTGTCCGATCGGCAAGACGCCGCTCTATCTCGGCCAGCCGGTCGCGCTTCTGATCTTCGAAAAATTCGACGCCTTCGACCAGGCGCGTCTCGCGCTGCGCGACGGCACTTTCGTCCAATTCGGCGAGGAGACCGGGCCTGTCGTCGTCCCCGATTACGGGGCCTTCCGCTTCACCCGCGTGGCAGGTCCCTCGCCTGACAAGCCGGATGTCTATTCGCCGATCCAGGCGGGCTGGGTCTCGCCCAAGAAGGTGCAGAGCGCGGCGCTGCCGGTGTGGTCGGCGCTCGCCAAGGAAATGCCGGCGGATTACGCCAAGGCAGCGAAATATGGCGAGCAGATCCGCGCCGAGCTTGCCGCGGACGACGCCTCCATGCTGGTGCTCGACCGCGAGTTCGAGACGCAATCGGTCGACCCGATGTTCCTCGAGCCGGAATGCGGGCTCGCCTGGTACAACGGCAAAGGCGGCAATCTCGAACTTCTGCTTGGCGTACAATCGCCCTACGAGGCGGCGGAGTCGATCGCGCATCTCTTCGGCAAGGCCCGCGCGCCCTACAAGCCGGCGCACATCAACGCGCAGTTCGCCCATGTCGGCGGCGGCTTCGGCGGCCGCGATCACACACCTTTCATTCTCTATGTCGCGCTCGCGGCGGTCTGCTTTCCCGGCAGGCCCGTGCGGCTGGCGCATGACCGCTACCAGCAGTTTCAGGGCGGCATCAAGCGCCACTCGATCAAGATGCGCTCGCGCATCGGCATCGATCGCGCGACCGGCAAGATCAGGGCGTTCGCCGCCGACCACGTGCTTGACGGCGGCGGGCTCGCCCATTTCTCGGCCAGCGTCGCCGTCGTCGCGGCCACCGGCGCGATCGGCATCTACGACATTCCGAAGGTCGACGTCAGGACCGTCGCGGTGCACTCGCGCGGCGTGAGCGCGGGCTCGATGCGCGGCTACGGCATCCTGCAGGCCATGACGGCGCTGGAGGTCCTGATCGACGAGGCGGCGTCCGAGCTCAAGCGCGATCCGATCGACTTCCGGCGGCGTAACGCGCTGCCCCAGAACGGTCGGACCATGACGGGCAATCCCTACATCGTCTCGGTGCGCACGCCGGAAATCCTCGACAAGCTCGAGCAGCATCCAATCTGGCAGCAGCGGGCACAGTTCAAGCAAACATCGTCGGATCGGCTGGTCGGCACCGGCGTCGCCTGCGTGACGAAAGACTATGGCTCCGGCGCGGACGGCTCTCTCGGCCGTGTCGAGCTTGGACCTGACGGCAAGATCGTGATCTTCTGCGATCACGTCGAGATGGGCAACGGCATCGGAACGGCGCTGGCCAACCGGGTCGCAAGCCATCTCGGCGCCATCGCCGACGAGGTCTCGGTCGCTCGCGTCGATAGCTATGACGTGCTCGGCCTGGTCACGTCCGGCGATCCCTCCACCATGGACCAGAAGACCCAGGATGCCGCGGAGAAAAATCCGCGTTGGGTGCCCGCGATCAGCTCGCCGACGAGTTCCTCGATCGGCGCGCATGTCGGCACGCATTCCGCCGCAGAAGCCGCCCGCGTCATCTTCCGCTACGGCCTGTGGCCCGCGGCGCTGGAGCTGTGGCACATCGCAAAGACTGATCCGCGCGCTCGGCAATGGGCCGCCGCAAGCTGGCAGAACGGGCAGCTTACCATGCCCGGTCTCGAACCGCTGGCGCTGCCGGTACTGGCCGCGACAGCCCATGCGCGCAGCTTCGTCACCGGTGCGGTTGCGCACAGCTTCTCCCGCTGGGCCTGGTCGCGGGCGCGCTTTCCGGTGTTCGGCGAGCAGTACCGCGCCGAGATCGACGCGCTGGCGATCCGCCGCGGCAACGGCAAGTTCGAACGGATCAACCGCACCAGCGTCAAGTTTCCGCCGACCGACAACAACCGGATCGGCACCGCCTACACCTCGATGTGCGGCACGGTCGTCCGCGTCGAGATCGAGCGCGCAACCGGCGTGCTCCGCATCGCCAAGGCCTACAGCGTATTCGAATGCGGCACCGCGCTGGTGCCGGAGGTCGTGATGGGCCAGGCCCAGGGCGGCTTCGCCATGGGCGTCGGCTACGCGCTGCTCGAAACGCTGCCGCCATTCGAGGGCGGTCCCGGCAACGGCGAATGGAATCTCGGCCGCTATCTGGTCGCACGCGGCTCCGACCTGCCGCTCCGCGATCTCGAGATCGAAATGCTGAAGCCGCAGACAGCCGACGAAGCACCGAAGGGCATGGCCGAAGTCGTGATGATCCCGATCGTACCGGCGCTGATCAACGCCATCCATGACGCCACCGGCCATCGCTTCCGATCGCTGCCGGTCACATCAAGCCTTTTGAAGGGAGTGCTCGCGTGACGACCCTCAGCCTCACCATCAACGGCCAGAAGCACGGTCCGATGGACGTCCGCGACGACCTCTCGATGAACGATTTTCTGCGCGAGATGCTCGGGATGACCGGCACCAAGTTCGGCTGCGGCGCCGCGCAATGCCTGAGCTGCGCCATCATCGTCGACGCGCCCGACGGCACCAGCTACACCAGCCCGACCTGCATCGCGCCTGCGGTCAATTTCGACGGCAAGTCGATCCGCACCGTCGAGGGTCATGCCAAGGATGGTGAGCTGTCGGCGCTGCAAAAGGCCTTCGTCGAGCACTTCGCCTTCCAATGCGGCTACTGCACCGCCGGCTTCGTCAACGAGGGCCAGGTGCTGCTYGAACGTCTGTCGCGCACGCCGGTGCCGCGCGAGGCGCTGGAGCAGACCATCGCGGATGCGCTCGATGGCCATCTCTGCCGCTGCACCGGCTACATCAAATATCACGAGGCTGTGCGCGACGTGATCCTCGCCGATTCAAACCGCTATCTCATCGCCACCAAGTGAGCGCGCCTGGGGACACACCAGCCATGATCTCCGACGCACGATTCAAGACGATGGCCGTGATCGCGGCGCTCGCGAGCAGCCTGTGCGCGGCCTACGCGGCCTCGGAGACGGCGAGCCATGCCCTCGCCTCGCCCGAAAGCTTCACCTCGATCGGCGACACCGAGAAGCGCTCGGCGGCGATCTTCACCGAGCTCGGCAAGGTGCTGACGCATCCGCGCTGCACCAATTGCCATCCGGCCGGCGACAGGCCGCACCAGGGCGACAATGCCCGCCTGCATCAGCCGCCGGTCACGCGCGGCGCCGACGGCCATGGGCTCGAGTCCATGCGTTGCAACACCTGCCACCAGAAGGCCAATTTCGAGCCCGGCCGCATGCCCGGCCATCCCGAGTGGCATCTCGCCCCGCGCGAGATGGCATGGGAAGGCAAGACCGTCGGCGAGATCTGCGAGCAGATCCGGGATCCCGCGCGCAATGGCGGGCGCAAGGTGGAAGACCTGATCGACCACATCGGCAAGGACACCCTGGTCGGCTGGGCCTGGAAGCCCGGCTTCGGCCGCTCGCCCGCGCCGGGCACGCAGGCGCAGGCCGGCGCGCTGGTCGAGGCCTGGGTGAAGACCGGGGCGGCCTGCCCCGTCCCTTAGGGCGGGCGCTCTCTGGCCGGCAACCCCGATCATGCGAATGGCTCAGGGACCGAGCGGCGTGAGGGCGCTGCGCAGTGGCGCGCTGGAAATTTGCATCAAACCCGAAAATGGCTGGCCCAGCTCCAGGACCAGGTAGATCGCCCCGGCGGCCGACAGTGCAAAAACGAACAGCGCGCCGAAAACGGTTGCGCTGGGTTTGGCAAACAGGCCGAAGCTTCCAAAGATGATGGTGAGCCAGAAAATCAGCACCACCAGGAACGGCATAGGGATCGAGTTGTTCGTCTGTGCGAACAGCAGCAGGCGGGTTTGCGCAATGTCGGTGGCGATCTGTATGGCCCTGGCTTGCAGGGAGCGCTGGGAATCGTCCTGCGGCGAAAGCTGCTGAAGCTTCGCAAAGAATGCTTCGCTTACGGCGCTCGCCTCGAAGGGGTTCGCCTTGGCAACCTCGGAACTTTTCTCGCGCCACATTCGATCGGCTAAAGCAACGACGGCGCGACGCAACAGATTGCGTTCGTCATTCGCCTCCGGTCCGTACTGCGCCAGCAGATTGTCGAGCAGGACGACATTGCTCGTCATCTGCGTGACTTGAGTGCTCTGCGTGTCGTAGGAGCCCTTCGCCGAGGCGATCAGCAGGCCGAGGACAAGCGCGGCTATCGTCCCGATGAGGCCCGTGCCCAGCCTGACCACATCCTTGTCATCTGTGCTCAGGTGATGCCCGGGAAGGAACATACCCAGCAGGGCACCGCCTGAGATGCATAGAAACGTGATGCACGATAGCGCGATTGCATTCATGATTCACCGGTGTGTCGCGATTTAGCGGTGTGCCGCCTACGCCGCGGAGGCAACTGCGGGTCCCCTGGCGATCAATGTGCGTCGGTCGTGAATCAAGCTCTCCAGCCGGTGGGCTGCCACGTTCAATGTGGCATCATCCACCGCGCTCTCGTCTCCAGCAGCGGATTTGGCGCGCTCCGCCTTTAGAATGCTGTCGATTTCGTCTTCGATATCCGAAAGTTCAGCCTCTGAATCGACCTTCCGAATCCGGCGCGCCAGGGCATAGAGGGAATCGAGCGGGCCTTCGGCTGCGCGGTTGCCGACGCCCAGGAATTTCCACGCCGCCGCAAGCATGGTGGCAGCGCCACCCAGTACCATCGGCGTCAAATAGATCCAGTTGCCGTATTCATCCATGAAGCTCTGCGTGGTGCTGTTGTAGACGGCTGCCGCGCCAGGGTGCAGCGGAAGGTAGGCATCCTGGTCGGTGCTGGGCGCGGTGATCTGCGCGAAAATCGGCTGCTCGCGCAGAAGATTTCTGCGCGCGCGCATGATCGCCTCCGTGAGGCTGGTTACCAGATCAGTGCCGAGCTTCTTTTGCGCAACCAGGTATAGCGAGGTCCTCAGGGTCGTCAGGTCATCTTCCGGGACCGGCGGCGATCCCCGCAGCGTGCCCTTCGGGACGTCGAAGCTTTCAAAAGCGCGTTCATTCTCGGCAATTGCCCCGGCGGACTCGATTGGGATCAGTACCGGGACCTTTTTATGGTCGAGCTGAAAAAATCCGCGGACGAGCGAGAGGTATTTTTCGGCGAGCGGGATCACGACAAGCAGGGCACCGACTTGTTTTGACTGAATGGCTTGCCGGACATCCGTCAAAGCAAGGTTCTTGAATACAACTTTTGCGGCCGCCAGATCGTATTCCTTGGTCAACACATCGACAATTTTGGCGTTCACAACGCCGCCGACCACGCCGACCGTGCGTCCCTTCAGGTTGCCAATGCCGTCGATGGACGATCCCGGCGGCGCGATGATCAGCACGACCATATGGCTGACGACGACGACGGCTTGCGCCTGCGACAAGTCGCCGACATCGCCGCGAACCACAGCGAGATCGACCTTGCCCGCGGAGAAAGCGGCAGCGGCCTCAAGCGCGGTGCCGCTGTCGATGACCTTGAGCCGGACCGGCGCGTTCGTTGAAACGAGCTCGCCTGCTATCGCTGACATTGCCTTGGCCGCCTCGCCGTCGACCGAGCCGACCGCCACGGTCAGCGTTACCGGGCGGCTGTAGTACCGATAGGCAAGGAGACTTGCGCCTCCCGCAAAGGCGACGACGCCGACAAGCAGGAAAAAGCGAAGCCACAGCGGAAATTTTATCGACATCATGCTCGCCACTCCAGACGCGTCGGCCGATGGACATCGCTGCATGGCTTAATTGCAGCGCGTATAACCGCAATACTAAAGCCTCGTAGTTCCAACTATGCGAAAGCCGGCGGGCTCCTGTGTGAGTTCGCCACGTCCTTGCCGCTGTATTCTGCGGACCTGCGATGCCCGCGAATGTCCGCGGCCAGAGTAGCTGCCAGCGGCCGCTCTACGTGCTCGCTGCTCAAGACGCCCCCCAAGCTCGGGGAAATTGAGTGGTATATATCAGAATTGTGGGCCGATGTCCGGCTATGCCCAAGTCCGAAACGGGCCCAGCAAGCGACATTCCCGGGCGCGCAAGAGCAGGCCGGCGCGCTGGTCGAGGCCTGGGTGAAGACCGGGGCCGCCTGCCCCGCGCCTTGATGGCGAACCAGGGTCCGTCCCCATAAATCCGGTACGCGCGTGCAGCATGGCGAGGACCGCGCCGCCACAAAAGTGGAGATCGGCGCTGCGCAACCTCATATCCCCGAAGGGCCAGGAGCTGACCAGGAGCCGACTAAGCGGCGTGTCACCGCTTTTGGAGAGACACTGGTTTCCCGTACAACGGATCATCGAGAGTTGGAACGAAGCGCTCGCTATCCTGGAGCGAGATCTCTTTCATCGCCGCAATCTATCCTGCCGCTTCAGTTGCACACTTCGGCCTGGGTTCCTGTAATGCCGTACGAGCCACCAATTTTCGCGCGCTCAATCCGGCAGCCGGGCCGTACCGGTCGACACCCAGCATTATTGCAGATGAGCTGCCCGCTCGCTTGCGGCTTCGCCGGTGCAGCGTCGACCTCCTTACGTTGGTTATCGCGCTTCTGGGCGTCCTCCCGCGTCGCGACCGGCTTCTTCTCCTGCGCCTTCTCGCATTCGTTGTCGTCATTGACGCGATAGCCCGCGCGGCAGGTGATCTTCACGCACGCATCGCCATCGGCCTTGAAGCCATGATCGCAAACCAGCGGGCAGACGCGACCCGGCTTGGCCTTGATCGCATCCAGCGCATCGAAGCTGGCGAGCTTGGCGTCGAGTTTCGTTCCGGCATACTTGTTGAACAGCGTCAGCGAGCGCTGTGACGTCGCATTCCAGTCACCGTCAGCCAACGCAGTCAGGCACCCGACCCGGCGCAATTCCGACTGCACCGATTTCGCGACCTCCTGGGGTGACATGACAGGCTGCGCCGACGGCGGCGCGAGCGCCGCGACCTTCTGTTCGCCATCCGCACCGGCCGGCTTCTCGGCAGCCTTTTTCGCCGCCAGTTCTGCGGCGGCTTTCTCGGCAGCGGCTTTGTCGGTGGCCTGTTTGTCCGCAAGCGCCTTCTCGGCTGCCTGCTTGTCGGCGAGCGCCTTGGCTGCTGCGGCCTCGGCCTCTTTCCTGCGCTGCTCGGCTGCGGCGGCCCTTGCCTCTTCGACCTGCTTGGCCTTCTCAGCCGCAATCCGCGCATCTTCAGCGGCCTTGGCGGCTGCCGCCGCCTTGTCTTGCTCCGCCTTCCTGGCCCGCTCCGCCGCAAGCCGCTCTTTCTCGTCTTCGGCCTGCCGCGCCTTATCGGCGGCGGCGGCGCGCGACTCTTCTGCTGCGATCCGGTTCAATTGCCCCTTGGCCAGGCTGGCGTAGAACCCGTCGGCATACGTGGCGAGGAAAGCCGTCCAAACCTCTCTGGTGCCGATCTGCAGCGCCAGCTCATAATCCCGGCGGATCGCGTCCTGAGGGTTGGCTTGCGGTCCCGCAGCGACCGGCTTGGCCGGAACCAGGGACACGTCGTCACCGCCCAGCGAGCCATAGACATACGGCTCCTGCTTGTAGCCGGTGGTCTTGAGGACATCGTCGCGCACGAAGCCGAAGGCCTTGCGCAGGTCGAGTCCCGGTGTGGGCAGACGCTCGACCAGCGCGGCCGCGAACGGGCTGTTCTTCGAGTCGCCATCGGAGGCGGTCGAGCCCGCCTTCGCGGCGTAGGCGACCATGGTGTTCGGACTGGTCGGCTCGACCTTGCCAAGACCACGTCCGATGGCGCGCGCGGCGACCGTGCGCTTCATTGTCTTGGCAAAGGGATTGTCGCGGCAGGCGTCGAGAATGACGAGGCGGAGCTGTTTGGCCGGTTCGATGGCAAACAACACCCGGTCGAGCGGAAACGCCTCGTCGAACACGTCGTTGTCCGTCTCCAGGGCAGCATCGGTCGGGATCAGGTAGTTGTTGCCGTCCAGCTCGATGCCGTGGCCGGCGTAGTAGATGACGGCGACTTCGGCCTCGCGAGCCTTGCCTGCGAACTCGCGAAGCGCCTTGCGCATATCGACCACGCTGAGGTCGAGCTTGATGTCGACGCTGTCGAATCCGGCCTTCTTGAACATGCCACCGATCAGCGTGGCATCATTCACCGGGTTCGTAAGCCTCGGCACGCTCTTGTAGGCCGAATTGCCAATGACGAGCGCGACGCGACGCTCGGCGTGCGCCGAACCGCAGGTTAGCCAGACCACAAATAGCAATGAAAACCAGCGGAATGCGCCCATCACAGCCCCGAACATCACGTGCGCAGCGTATGCAGAGCCTGTCAAAAGGCAAGTCTTGGATCTGTGAGGCTGATCACTCAGGGCTTCGCCATGTCGCCTGCGCAGTACACTTTGATTCACGATCCTTCGAACCCGCGAAAGCGGCCGGAGCCACTGGGTGCACTGTCACCGTAATCGCCGCAATCGCCTGGCTGAGGACGGGAGCGGCCTGCCCCGCGCTGACGAGGCGCTAGGTTCCGTACTCAAACCCCTTGTGGTCGATGAGACGTGGTGATTCAAGGCTTCCAAATGGAGGCTTTGATGGCACGCTTCGATTTGACGGACGCCGAATGGACGATCATCGCGCCGTTATTGCCGGGAGCCGAGGGGAGGAAGAATGGCCGGCCCCGGCCGGACGATCGCAAGGTTCTCAATGGCATCTTCTTCGTGTTGCGCACCGGCACTCCCTGGCGGGATCTGCCGGAGCGCTACGGGCCTTACACGACCGTGTACAACCGTTTCAATCGCTGGGCGAAGGCGGGCATCTGGCTTGGAGTATTCGAGGCCCTGGCGGCGAGATCGCCGCAGTCTCTGCAACTGATCGACTCATCGATTATCCGCGCTCACCAGCATGCGGCGGGCGGTAAAAAGGGGGCCCGGATAACGCCATTGGCCGTTCTCGCGGAGGATTGAGCACCAAGATCAACGCGGTCGTCGATCAGCAGGGAATGCCTGTACGGATTGTGCTTTCGCAGGGTCAGTCGTCCGACAAGACCATTGCGCCGACCTTGATCGAAGGGCTCAAGCCGGATCGCGACCTCGTCGCGGATCGTGGCTATGACGCCCGAGCTATCATCGATCTTGTCGAAGCTCGTGGCGGGCGGGCGCACATCCCGACCTCCCGCGACCGCAAGGTCCAACGCTCGGTTGACCATCTCATTTGTCGGCAACGCAACCTGATTGAGCGCTTCTTTAACAAGCTCAAGCATTTTCGCCGCGTCGCAACCCGCTACGACAAAACCGCCCGAAACTTCCTTGCCGCTATTCTGCTTGTTGCCACCCGGCTATGGGCTAGGTTTGAGTCCACAACCTAGGCCCGATCGACATTCGGGATTCCCAAGTGGTTTGATCGCTGATTCATAGAGTTCCGTGATTCGACACGGAGCGGATGATGGCGGCGAAGCGATATGAGCTGACCGAGGCGCAATGGGCGAGGATCTCACCACTGCTGCCGGGGAAAGCTGGCGACCCGGGACGTACGGCTGCGGATAATCGTCTGTTCGTCAACGGATGTCTGTGGGTTTTGCGGTCGGGTGCACACTGGTGCGACCTGCCGGAGCGGTACGGCAAGTGGAAAACGGTGCATCAGCGCTTCAGCCGCTGGTGCCATGCTGGCGTCTGGGAGCGCGTGTTCGCTGCGCTGACCGCCGATCGCGACAACCAGTATCTGATGATCGACAGCACCATCGTTCGCGCCCACCAGCAGGCGGCGAGCGGAAAAGGGGGGCCAAAGATCAGGCGCTGGGGCGTTCCCGAGGCGGACTGACCACCAAGATCCACATGCTGGCTGATGCGCTCGGCCGTCCGCTCCGCTTCATCGTCACCGCTGGGCAGGTCAATGACATCACCCAGGCTCCGGCCTTGCTCAATGGCCAGATCGGCGATGCAGTGCTCGCCGACAAAGCCTATGACAGCAACGCCCTGCGTGCGATCATCGCGGAAATCGGCGCAACGGCGGTGATCCCGTCAAACCGCACCCGCAGGATCATCATTCCGCACGACGCCGACGCCTACAAACAGCGCAACCGCATCGAGCGCTGCTTCTGCCGGCTCAAACACTTCCGACGCTTGGCAACCCGTTATGACAGGCGAACCGCCAACTTTACCGGCTTCATCCATCTCGCAGCCGCAATGATCTGGATGCAATAAATGTCGATCGGTCCTAG
>NZ_JBFULT010000091.1:0-16800 GCF_054049755.1 Bradyrhizobium sp. P5_C11_2 | reverse complement strand
GTGCGGCGCTGGTGATCAGCGGGGCGTCGTTGGTGCCGGTGATGTCGATCGACACGACCTGGGTGGCGAGACCGCCATGATGGTCGTCGACCTGGACGGTAAAACTGTCGGCGAGATGCTCGCCGGCGGCGAGCGCGTCGACCGAGCCGCCGTCGAGCACGGTGTAATGCCAGGTGCCGTCGGGATCGACGGTGGCGGTGCCGTGGGCGGCGGCGACGCTGACCGAGAGCGTGTGGGTGTCGCTGGCATCGACGTCGGAGAAGGTGACCTGGCCGGTGGCGGTCTGGGCTGCGGCCGGCAGGTCATCGCCTTCCGACACGCTGCCGGACTGTGCCGCCGAGGTGATGACCGGGGCGTCATTGGTGCCGGTGATGTCGATCACGACCTGCTGGGTGGCGAGGCCGCCATGATGATCGTCGACCTGGACCGTAAAACTGTCGGCGAGATGCTCGCCGGCGGCGAGCGCATCGACGGCGCCGCCGTCGAGCACGATGTAATGCCAGGTGCCGTCGGGGTCGACGGTGGCGGTGCCGTGGGCGGCGGCGACGCCGACCGAGAGCGTGTGGGTGTCGCTGCTGTCGACGTCGGAGAAGGTGACCTGGCCGGTGGCGGTCTGGGCCGCGGCCGGCAGGTCGTCGCCTTCCGACACATTGCCGGACTGTGCCGCCGAGGTGATGACCGGCGCGTCGTTGGTGCCGGTGATAGTGACCGTCACGGTCTGGACCGCGGTGCCGCCGTGACCATCCGAGATCGTCACGTCGTACTTCTGGGTCAGGGTCTGATCGGCCTGCAGAGAATCCAGCGCGCTGTCGGAGACCGAGAAGCTCCAGCCGATCGAGCCGCCATTGCCGGTATCGTGGTTGGTGGTATTGAGCGTGAAGCTGCCGAGATAGCCGCCGCCCTGCGGCGCAAAGCTCGCAGTATGGCTGTCGAGCGTGTCGACGTCSGTGAACGTCACGGCGCCGGAGGCCGTATGCGGCGTGTTGGCCGCCTCRGCAGCCGACAGATCCGCCGACTCCGTCGCCAGGCCGCCCTGCGCCGACKAGGTGATCACCGGCGCATCGTTGGTGCCGACAATCGTCACCGTCACGGTCTGCACCGCGGTGCCGCCATGACCATCCGAGATCGTCACGTCGTACTTCTGGGTCAGGGTCTGACCGGCCTGCAGAGAATCCAGCGCACTGTCCGAGATCGAGAAGCTCCAGCCGATCGAGCCGCCATTGCCGGTATCGTGGTTGGTGGTATTGAGCGTGAAGCTGCCGAGATAGCCGCCGCCCTGCGGCGCAAACGACGCAATGTGGCTGTCGAGCGTGTCGACGTCCGTGAACGTCACGGCGCCGGAGGCCGTATGCGGCGTATTGGCAATTTCCGCCGCCGACAGATCCGCCCACTCCGTCGCCAGGCCGCTCTGCGCCGACGAGGTGATCACCGGCGCATCGTTGGTCCCGGTAACCGTGATCGTCAGGTTGGCGGTGCTCGAGCCGCCATGATTGTCGGAATTGGTGTAGCTGAAAGTGTCGTAAACCAGCTGCCCTGCCGCTAACGCCTGCACATTGGCCTGGGCGTTGTTGAGCGTATAGGTGTACGTGCCATCGGAGTTGAGGTGCAGCGTGCCGTAGGTGCCGACCACATCAGCACCGACCTTGGCGGCAGAGCCGCTGACGGCCGTGACGCTATGACTGTCGTGCGTGTCGGTGTCGGTATCGTTGGTGAGCACGTTGCCGCTGACTGAATTCGGCGTAGTGTCTTCCTTCACCGCATTTGTGTCGGCCACTGTAACGGGGCCATCGTTGACCCCGGCAATTCTCACCGTGGCGGTAGCCCAGCTCAGCGTCCCGTTGCCAAGCCGGATCGCGTAAATGAATGAGTCCGTGAAGAACTCACCTGCTGCCAGGGTCGCGATTTGAGCGCTCAATGCCGACGCGTCATACCCGACTTTACCGTCCGCCGTGATCCAGATCCTGGCGCCATTCAAACTCGTATCGCTGCTGGTGGCTTCGGCGCGCGCGGTATCCTGGGTCAGCAAATCAGCCGCGCTATAGCCGCTCATGGCGCCGCTGTTGTTGATGCCATTGTCGATGGAGAAGAGGGTCTTGGCATTGCCTCCCAGGTCATTTCCCATGACATCGAAGACAACAGGCTGAAGGTTATCTTCCGTCAGCGAGATGGAGACGCCGGCGGCGGTCACACCGCTCGTAAAGATATCGTCCTTCGCTTGCGGTGTATTGGAGAACGAGGTGGTGCTGCCGCCGCCGGTTGTCTGAGTAGCCATGTCGTCGACCTCAAAGCTCGTAGAATATGAAAGTTAGTTGGAAGCAGCCCGAACGCGGGTGAGCAACGTGACGGGTTCGGCCGACCGTGAAGCAGGCGCCGCAGCCGTCCAGAATCCTGCAGCCGTGTCTTGACGAGGGGATCGCGAAGGCTCGCCGTCGCTCGGCGAGGACAGCGGTTCGACCGGAAGATCCGATGGTCGAGATGAATTCGAATTATCCTTGAGGTGAGAATTCGCTTCGAACCAGCCGGCCGCCAGTAAAGACTTCGAGGTGAATAAAACGCGGCTCACAACACACTCCACTCTGCCGATGCAGAGCAGGTGCAATCGCATTCGAAGAGCAATTCACAGGAGAGCGCCGGTAATGAGCGCCCGTTCAGCGCCTACGCGCTGYCGCCAGAAGAAACTCTGGTCTGTTGTGAAAAGACCCCGACGCCATCAACTCCTGCCCCGTTCATGCTCGGCCACCTGACGACCGCGCACGGCTTATGATTTTCCAGTAACGTTTCTTGTCCTGGTAACGTCCGATCGAATCCGACAACCGCCCGCAGCATAGGGTCGTTCGCGCACATGGATCAGCGTACGAATCCCAATCCGGGTTGGCAGACGCTGTGCGCATCCCCGCGTCGGCGATTCGTTTGAAATGTGAGACGAGCAATCGCGTAGCCCCTGCTTCTCGTAGATCGCAATGCTCGCTAGGAATCCCGGTCGGGGCAACGGCCCAGGAGGGGTACTCCGCCGGGACCACGTAAGACTACGGTCGCGCATGCTGATCGAGGTGCAGCGCACGCCCAGCAGACTGGACCACTAAGGACCCAAAGCGGCGGCCCAACCGGTGCTCAATTGTTCGATCTGCGCAACGCAGCGATGGAGACCGCTTTTCTGCTGCTCTCTGGTCCTCGCGGGCTCCCTCGTGATCATGGCCAACTTGAATGAGAACATGATGGCATATGGCGAGATGATGAATTGGCAAATGCAGCGCTGAACCATATGGACGCTTCGATCGTCTCTGCGCTCGCCGCCCTCACTGGTGCCACTATTGGCGGCCTGACGAGCGGGGTCGCCAATTGGCTGAACCACCGAAGCCAGGTCCGCGCCCAGGTACGCGCAGCGCCTCTCGAGCCGCGTTGCGTTAGGCGACTGCTCTCGCGGCAATCGTGCGACGAACGCCCATTTTCTCTCGGAAAGGCCCGGTGGTGCGACCGGCAAGTCAATGATTATTCTTAACCTGTGGCTGACCCTCAATCAGCGGGTCCCAGGTTCGAGCCCTGGTGCGCCCACCAAGCTACTATTTTCCGCGATTTCGTACACCTAACGGTAGCGGTCGGAACGCGGTGGCGAGAATGAGCTACAGGAAGCGGTGAAAGCCTTTCTCCGACGTCTTACGGCTTGTCGAAGGCCAGCTGGTTAGACTTCAGTACTCGTACCTCGCGGAATCGGCCGTTGGACCGCCGATACTCTGGCGGTACGCCGCAGGCGGCGTCTGGATGGCACGAACGAACGCGCGGCGCATATTAGCCGGGCTGCCGAACCCAACCTTGCGGGAAATTTTCTGGACGGACAGCGCCGAGGCTGCCTGGCGCCTCGGAAGAGCGCGCTTGCAATGTTTAGTATATGGTGGTTCACTAAACAAATCGAGCTTGGCTGAATCCCTAAGAATCCAGGCAGGCACGAGGAAACGTCCGTTTAGTCGTTCAGCCCGTGAAGGACTGTATCGCTCTGCTCGAAGCATTCGAGCGGGTTGGAGAGTCGCGCCATGTCGATGGCCGGCCCCACTGTGAGGGAAAGCGTTATGAAACAGACAGTGAAGGCGCTTCTTACTACTTGCGGAGTTCTCGCATCCGCGCTCGGTGTCGGAGTGGGGACCACGCCTGCGCACGCGCAGGCCAAGACCATCACGCTGTGCTGGGCCGCATGGGACCCCGCCAACGCCCTGGTCGAATTGTCGAAGGACTTCACCGCCAAGACCGGCGTCGGTATGAAGTTCGAATTCGTGCCGTGGACCAACTATGCCGACCGCTTCCTGAACGAGCTCAATTCGCATGGCTCGCTGTGCGATCTTATCATCGGGGATTCGCAATGGATCGGGGGCGCTGCTGAGAACGGTCAGTACGTCAAGCTCAACGATTTCTTCAAGAAAGAAGGAATCAGCATGGACGACTACATGCCCGCGACGGTGGTCGGCTATTCCGAGTGGCCGAAGAACAGCCCGAACTATTGGGCGCTGCCTGCCATGGGCGACGCGGTGGGCTGGACCTATCGCAAGGACTGGTTTGCGCGGCCGGAGATCCAGGCGGATTTCAAGGCCAAATACGGCCGCGATCTCGCCGTGCCGAAGACGCTTGATGAACTGCGCGACATCGCAAAATTCTTCCAGGGCCGCGAGATTGACGGCAAGAAGGTCTATGGCGCTTCGATCTATACCGAGCGTGGCTCGGAAGGCATCACCATGGGCGTTGCGAACTATCTCTATGATTACGGTTTCCAATATCAGGATCCGAAGAAGCCATATTCAATGGACGGGTTCGTCAATTCACCCGGCGCCGTGAAGGGGCTCGAGGCCTACAAAGAGCTCTATAAGTGCTGCACGCCGCCCGGCGCATCCAACTCCTACATGTCCGAAGGCCTCGATGCGTTCAAGTCGGGCCAGGTCGCACTGCAGATGAACTTCTTTGCCTTCTTCCCGGGCCTCTACAAGGATCCAAACGTCGGTGGGGACAAGATCGGCTTCTTCAGCAATCCCGCCGGCCCCGCGACCCAGGCGACGCAGCTCGGCGGGCAGGGCATCTCGGTCGTTTCCTATTCCAAGAACCAAGGCGAGGCACTGCAATATATCAAATGGTTCTCCGGCGGGGACGTGCAGAAGAAGTGGTGGGCGTTGGGCGGCTATTCCTGCGCCAAGTCGGTGTTGAACGATCCGGGCTTCCCGAACAGCGCGCCGTTTGCCGGCGAGTTCTTGAAGTCGATGGGAATGGTCGTCGACTTCTGGGCCGAGCCTTCCTATGCGCAACTCCTGCAAGCCGAACAGAAGCGCGTGCATGACTACGTGGTCGCCGACAAGGGCACCGCGCAGGAAGCGCTCGACGGCCTGGTGAAAGACTGGAAGGCGATCTTCAAGGAAGAAGGCAAGAAGTTCTAGGGCAACTGCCTGGAGCGCGCCCAAACGCGCTCCAGGCTCTCGATGGTGTCACGCAGCCGATGGTCCCGTTGCAGGATCGACCAAAGCCATGAACGATTTGAGTACCTCTTCGCAGATCACTTATCGGGCCGTCCCGATCCRGCAAGGCGTGATCCGTCGTATCCGCGGCCTTTCGGACCAGGCGCTCGCCTGGCTTTTCATCACACCGACGATCGTGCTGCTGCTGGCGATCAATATCTTTCCACTGGTATGGACGATCTACCTGTCCTTTACCAACTACCGCGCCAATCGGCCGAACGCGCCGACGCTATGGCTGGGGACCGATTGGTACCAGTCGATCCTGACCGATCCGGATATCTGGGCGGCGATGCAGGTCACGGCGCATTTCGTGGTTTGGACCGTGCTGATCGAGACCGTGCTCGGATTCGGCCTTGCATTCCTGATCGACAAGAAATTCCGTGGCCATGGCCTGTGGACCACGATCATTCTATTGCCGATGATGCTCTCACCGGCGGTTGTCGGCAATTTCTGGACCTTCCTCTATCAGCCGCAGATCGGGCTGTTCAACTACGTGGTCGCCTTCTTCACGGGGCGCGGCGCTTCGTCGTTCCAGATGCTGGGAGACGTGACCCTCAGTCCCTGGGCCATCGTCATCGTCGACGCCTGGATGTGGACGCCTTACGTGATGCTGATTTGCCTGGCGGGGCTGCGGTCGATCCCGGATTACATCTATGAGGCAGCGGAGGTCGACCGCGCGTCGAATTGGCGGCAGTTCTGGTCGATCACGTTGCCGATGGCTCTGCCGTTCATCATGCTCGCGGTGCTCTTTCGCGGGATCGAGAATTTCAAGATGTTCGACATGGTCAACCTCCTGACCGGGGGAGGGCCGGGCTCGACCACGGAAGTCGCCTCGATCACGCTGAAGCGCGCAGCGTTTGAGAGTTGGCGAACCGGCTATTCCTCGGCCTTCGCGATCATTTTGTTCGTGACGGTATTCGGCCTCGCCAACATTTACGTCAAGGCGCTGAACCGGGTGAAAAACCGATGAGCGCCTCAAACGCCGCCCACTCAGTCGTCGAACCGTCGACCGGCACTCGCCGCTTCGCAGGCCTTCTCGTCATACTCTATGCCATCATCACGATGGTGCCGCTGGTATGGATCGTACTCACCTCGTTCAAGTCGCCTGACGATGCGATCTCCTATCCGCCGAAGGTCCTCTTCAAGCCCTCCCTTGAAGGCTATTGCAATGTCTTCACAACACGCTCGCGTCAGACTCAGGAGTTTATCCAGACGCTAGGTCCACCGCAGGGGCTTTGTGACAACATCGCGCGCAGCCGCAACATGGTTATCGCCGGCCCGTCAAACTACGTGCCGCGCTTCATCAACTCGCTGATCATCGCCTTTGGTTCGACGGTGCTCGCGGTCGCGCTCGGCACGCTCTCGGCCTATGGCTTTTCGCGGTTTCGCGTGCCGCTGAAGGATGACCTCTTGTTCTTCATTCTGTCGACCAGGATGATGCCACCAATTGCGGTCGCGATCCCGATCTACCTGATGTATCGGACCGTCGGGCTGTCGGATACCCGGCTCGGGATGATCCTGCTCTACACCTCGGTTAACGTCTCGCTCGCCGTCTGGCTTCTCAAAGGCTTCATCGACGAAATCCCGCGTGAATACGAAGAAGCGGCAATGATCGATGGCTATACGCGCTTTCAGGCGTTCGTGAAGGTGGTTCTACCGCAGGCGACGACGGGGATCGCGGCGACGGCGATTTTCTGCCTGATTTTTGCGTGGAACGAATACGCCTTTGCTGTGCTTCTGACCTCTGGCAACGCTCAGACTGCGCCCCCATTCATTCCGATCATCATCGGCGAAGGCGGCCAGGATTGGCCGGCCGTAGCTGCCGGTACGACGATCTTTCTTGTGCCGATCGTCGTGTTCACGGTGCTGCTGCGAAAGCATCTTCTGCGCGGTATTACTTTTGGGGCTGTCCGCAAATGAGTCTCGATGTGAACACGTCCATGCCGCGCCATAGCTTGGCGAGCAGAATTTTGCGGCGTGGCCCGCTAGAGGCCGTCGCGACGGCGATCATTGCCGCGGGCGTGGTCATGCTGATGCAGCCGCTTTTTCTGACGCTTTATTCCTGGTCTTTCGCGGTCACTCTCTTTGGGACGGTGATGTTCACGATCGTCTCGAAGGTCCGGGAGTAGCGCACGATGGCACAGATCAGGGTTGAAGCGCTCAACAAATCCTTTGGAGAGTTTCACGCAGTCAAGGGCGCGAGCTTTACGGTGGATGACGGACAGTTCCTTTGTCTTCTTGGGCCTTCCGGGTGCGGCAAGACGACAACGCTGCGGATGATTGCAGGACTGGAATTGCCGACATCCGGCACGATCAGCGTCGACGGTGAGGACGTGACGATGAACCGTGCCTCCGCGCGAGATATCGCCTTCGTCTTCCAGCTATTTGCGCTCTATCCGCACATGAATGTCCGGCGCAATATCGGCTTTCCGCTCAAATGCGAGGGGATTGGAGCTGCGGAGTGCGACCGGCGCGTGGTGGAGGCCGCTCGGATCCTGCGTATCTCCCACCTCCTCGATCGGTCGGTTTCGACCCTCACCGGCGGCGACCGTCAGCGCGTCGCGCTTGGGCGGGCGATCGTCCGCAAGCCGAAGTGTTTCCTGATGGACGAGCCGCTCGGAGCGCTCGATACCGAAATGCGCGAGGCGATGATCCAGGAATTGCGCGCGCTGCATGACCGGCTTGGCGCGACCACCGTTTACGTCACGCATGATCAACTGGAAGCCATGGCGATGGCGGACTTGATCGCCGTGATGAACAACGGTGTGGTCGAGCAGATTGCGAGTCCGCGCGACATTTATGATCGACCAGCCTCGCTCTTCGTCGCGGACTTCATCGGTTCTCCAGCGATGAATTTCCTGCCGTTTCGCGGCAGCCTGCAAGCCGGGGCGCAGGCGATCCGGATCGGGGATCGCGAAGTTGCGATACCCACCGCACGCGAGGCGTTGGTGGAGAGCGACCTTGTCCTGGGCGTCAGACCCGAGCATGTGCGTTTTTCCGATAACGGCATGGTTCGGGGCGAGGTCTATGGGTCGGAATATCTCGGCACGACGCAGATCGTGACCGTGACGACGCCTTACGGTGCTCTGAAGGCCCGCTCGCCGGCCAGCATGCCCTTTCAAATCGGAGCGAATGTCGGGCTCGACTTCCGGCCTGATACGTTGTCGATCTTTGACCAGAAATCGGGCCGCGCAATCCGCACCGCATTGTATGAGGGAGGCGTGCATGGCTGAAGTCGAGATCGGGGCGGTTTCCAAGGCGTTTGGCAAGACCCAAGCCGTTGTGGATCTGTCCCTCACCATTGGGGACGGCGAATTCGTTGCGTTGCTGGGGCCAACGGGCGCAGGCAAGACGACGACGCTGCGTCTCGTCGCCGGGCTCGAGACGCCCGGCAGCGGTTCGGTCCGCATTGACGGACGCGATGTGACCCGCGATGCGCCGGCTGATCGCGACGTCGCTTTCGTATTCCAGCAATATTCGTTGTACCCGCATCTTACCGTGTTCGAGAACATGGCCTTTGCGCTGCGCGCGCCGACCCGCCGCTTACTGGAGGCCGAAATTCGCGCAAAGGTCGAGCAGGTTGCGCGTCTTCTCCATATCGAAACCAAGCTCCACAGCAAGGCGACGCAGTTGTCGGGTGGGCAGATGCAGCGCGTTGCGATTGGCCGTGCCCTGGTGCGCTCGCCCTCGATCTATCTGATGGACGAACCACTTTCTTCGCTGGACGCCAAGCTGCGCGGTGAAATGCGCCTCGAACTCAAGCGCATTCAGACCGATCTCGGCGCGACGATCCTCTACGTCACCCACGATCAGACGGAGGCGATGACCATGGCTTCGCGCATCGGCGTGATGGAGGCCGGGCGACTGATGCAGATCGGTACACCGCGCGAGATCTACGAGAATCCGGTCAACGCCCATGTCGCGGCGCGGCTTGGTCAGCCGATGATCAACCTGCTGCCGGCAACTCTATTTGCCGGCGTTCCGCCCGGCGTTAAGACGATTGGCGCTCGTACCGAGCACCTGGCGATCGCACGCAGCGGCGGGGACGCGTCGGCCACCGTCACGCGGGTCGAACATCTCGGCGACCAGAGCCATGTCCATCTCGATCTCGGCGGCCAACCTGTCGTGACGTTGGCGGACCCTGAGGCGAGGTTGGACGTCGGCGACGTCGTGTCGCTACGCCTTAACAGGCCGCTGTTCTTCGATGCGGCCGGCGGGAGGGTCGCGGCATGAGTCTCGATCGGGTCACCAGGGAAAAGCTGGTGCGGGCGCTTGCGGAATCGGTGATCCAGCACGCCGACGAACTGACCAGCCTCGACCAGGCGATCGGTGACGGAGATCACGGGCTGAACATGAGGCGCGGCTTCGAGGCCGTGCTCGCAAGTTTGCCCGGCCTTGCGGACAAATCGCTGCCAGAAATGCTGAAGTCGATCGGAATGACCCTGGTCATGAAGGTTGGTGGGGCTTCCGGGCCGTTGGTCGGCACTTTCTTCATGGAATTCGGCAAGGCGCTTCCGGAGCAGCCGACGCGTGCAGATCTCGTCGCGGCGACGGACAAGGCGATCAATGCTGTGAAGGCGCGCGGACGCTCGGAGGCGGGACAGAAAACCTTGCTGGATGTCCTGGTGCCCGTGCAAGCGGTATTGGCAGGGGGCGGCGATGCCAGGGCGATTGCGACGGAGGCGGCGCAAGCGGCCGATCGAACGACGCCGATGCTCGCTATTCGTGGCCGAGCTTCTTTTCTCGGTGAACGTTCCGTTGGTCACATGGACCCCGGTTCGCGCTCGGCATCCCTTTTGATCGGCGCGGCAATCAAGGCACTGGAATGCGAGGCAAGGTCATGAACAGTCCGAATTCCGGCAATGTCGGAATCGTCATCGTGTCACATTCCCTCAAGATCGCTGAGGGCGCGGCGGATATGGTGCGCCAGATGGTAGGCAACGCCGTGCCGCTCGCCTGGACAGGCGGCGATGTCGATGGAGGGCTCGGTACGAATGTTGCCGGAATCCTCGAGGCGATCGAGGCAGTGTGGTCGCCGGCAGGTGTGGCTGTGCTGGTCGATCTTGGTGGGGCGGAGACAAATTCTGAGATGGCGGTGGAAATGCTGCCCGAAGATCGGCGGGCGCGCGTCGTCGTCTGTAATGCCCCGGTGGTCGAGGGAGCCGTGATTGCGGCGACCGAGTCTTCGGGTGGTTCGTCGCTTGCAGCCGTCAAGCGTAGCGCGGAGGAATTCTATGCATGATGCCCACGCCAGCCGGGCAGGTGAAACGCCGGTACCGCTGATGGCCTCGGCGGTTCTCGTCAATGCCGTCGGTCTTCATGCGCGGCCGTCGGTCAAGCTCACGCAGTGCGCGAAACGCTTTGCGGCGAAGATCGAACTCGCGCTTGCGCCGGACGGTCCCTGGACGGATGCGAAGAGCCCGGTAAAGGTGATGCGCGTCAAGGCCCCGCAGGGCGCGACGCTGCATTTCCGCGTCACCGGCCCCGATGGCAAGGCAGCGCTTGCTGCCGTACTTGCGCTTGTGAATGACGGTTTCGGCGAGGGCTGATCGCGGTGGCAGAGATCCATCTTATCGGCCGTGCTGCCTCGCCGGGTCTCGCGATCGGGCCGGTCACCATGCTGACTGTGGCCGTGGCCAAGCGGACGGCGAGCGACGATCCCGCGCAGGAGGCGGCGGCACTGCGGGCGGCAATCGAAGGCGCGAGGGCGGAGATCGCCGAGCAGATCAAGACGATTCAGGGGGAGGTCGCCGACATTCTGGAATTCCAGGTCGCCATGCTTGAAGATGATGCGCTGGCGGATGCGGCATATGCGGTCATCTCGGAGGGAATCACTGCCCACCATGCCTGGCGCTTGGCACTCGATATGGAGATCGCTGGCTATCGCGCTGCTGAAGATGAATATTTCCGTGCCCGTGCCGCCGATATCGTCGACATCCGCGACCGCGTGCTCGCGCATCTGAGCGGCGTGGACACGATCTCCAGGATTACCAGTGGCTCGATCGTGGCGGCCGACGACATCACGCCGTCCGCTTTTCTTGCCGCCGACTGGTCGCACGGCGGCGCCATAGCGCTGGCCGGGGGCTCACCTTCCTCGCATGTCGCCATGTTGGCGCGGGCGCGCGGGGCGCCCATGGTCGTCGGGCTCGGTCCGTTTTCGTGGAACGGGCAGCCGCCAGCGTTGGCACTGGTCGATGGCGATGCGGGAAGCGTGATCTTCGATCCCGAGCCGGAGACGCGCCGCCTGTTCGAGCAGCGCATGGCGGTTGCGAACGCTGCGCTGGCCGCCGCCGAGAGCGCCAGCCTTGCGCCTGCCCATACGGCCGATGGCCGGCGGATCGCGGTTCTGCTTAACATTGCCGCCCCTGAAGACCTTGCAGGCCTCGATCCGGCAATCTGCGACGGCATTGGTCTTGTGCGCACCGAATTTCTGTTCGAGTCGTCTCTTGGCCTGCCCGACGAGGACACGCAATATGCAGTCTATCGGCGCATTCTCGACTGGCCCCAGGGAAGGCCGGTGACGATCCGCACCCTCGATGCCGGCGGTGACAAGCCAATCAAGGGCGTGACGATCGATGGTGAGAGCAATCCGTTTCTCGGCCTTCGCGGCATTCGCCTCTCGCTTGCGCGACCGGACGTGTTTCGTACGCAACTGCGGGCGCTGTGCCGTGCGGCCGTCCATGGGGCGCTGAAAGTGATGCTGCCCATGATCGCGGTTCCTTCGGAACTGGACAGTGCGAATGCGTTGCTTGACGCGGAGTTCACGGCCCTCCGGGCGAAAGGCGTGGCCTGTGCCCGCCCGCCGCTCGGCATCATGGTCGAGGTTCCAGCGGCGGCGCTCCGCGCCGAGGATTTTGGCGCTGCGTTCTATTCCATCGGCTCGAACGACTTGACCCAGTACACGATGGCTGCGGCGCGCGACATCGGCGCCGTCGCTGACCTAAATGATACCGGCAATCCGGCGGTGCTTGCGCTGATAGCCCGTACCGTCGAGGCCGGACAAAAGCGTGGCGTCGAAGTCTCGCTCTGCGGCGACGCCGCGGCGGACACGCGACTGACGCCGGCGCTGCTCGCCACCGGGTTGACAACTCTCTCGGTGTCGCCGAATGCCGTCGCACGGCTCAAGGCCGCAATCGCGAGGGTGGGTTCATGACGAACGAAGCAGGCGAGGGCATCCGCGCGCCTGGTGACAGCAACGTCGCGGAATACAAGGCTATCCTGCGGCGGGTACTCGACAATCGGCCATCCGGCACGCGGCTGAAGCTTGCGGCGGCGCTGGGCAAGAATCGCTCCTTCGTGACTCAGATCACCAATCCGGCGTATCTGGTGCCGATCCCGGCGAAGCATGTCGCGATCATTTTCGAAGTCTGCCATTTGTCCGGCGCCGAGCGCGCGGCTTTCCTCGAAGCCTATGGACGCGCCCATCCTGGCCGGCTGCGCTCACCTCACCGCGAAGCGCACACGCGCACCGTCTCGGTGACCGTACCTGACCTCGGCGACGACAAGAAGAACCGCGCGCTCGAACAGCTGATCGTGGATTTCGCCGCGCAACTCGCGCGGTATGCCGAAAGCGTGGGGTGAGCCATTTATTCGAACTGCAGGCCTAGGACGGGAGGACGTTCATGAAAAAGCTGATCAACAGCGCCGATACGGTACTCGAAGAAAGTCTCGACGGCCTCGCGGCCGCGCATGCGGATATCCTGCTGCTCGGCACCGAACGCAAATTCGTGCGCCGCCGCACCTTGAAGCCGGGCAAGGTCGCGCTGATTTCGGGGGGCGGTTCAGGACATGAGCCGCTGCATGCGGGCTTTGTCGGACTGGGTATKCTCGATGCCGCTTGCCCGGGCCAGGTCTTCACCTCGCCGACGCCGGATCAGATGATTGAGGCTGCAGCGGCCGTCGACACCGGCGCGGGCGTGCTTTTCATCGTCAAGAACTACGAAGGCGACGTGATGAATTTCACCATGGCAGCGGAGATGGCCGAGCGAGAAGTTGCGAGCGTAGTGACAAACGACGACGTGGCGGTCGAGAAGTCGACCTACACGACCGGTCGTCGCGGTGTCGCGGGTACGCTGATCGTGGAAAAGATGGTCGGCGCCGCGGCCGAAACCGGAATGTCGCTTGCGGCCCTCAAGGCACTCGGCGATGAAATCAATCGGCGCACACGCTCGATGGGCGTGGCGCTGTTGCCGTGTACCGTGCCGGCGGCGGGGCGGCCCAATTTTACGCTGGCCGACGACGAAATGGAAATGGGGGTTGGTATTCATGGCGAGCCTGGCCGACGCCGGGTACCGCTGGCTTCCGCCGATGCGATTGCTGAGGAACTCGTTGGCGCGATCCTCAAGGACCTTGCGCCGGAGCCGGGCAGTGAAGTTCTGCTTCTCGTTAACGGGTTCGGCGCAACGCCGCTGATCGAACTCTATTTGATGGTCAACAGCGCCAAGCGAATTCTGGAAGGTGCGGGGATCACGGCAGCGCGGTTCCTGACCGGATCCTACGTCACATCCCTCGACATGGCTGGCGTGTCSATCACCGTGTCCGTGCTCGATGGCCAGGCAAAGGAATGGTGGGATGCTCCGGTCCACACGGCTGCGCTGCGCTGGGGCACTTGATCACCTCTCGCGGCTTCGCGCGCCTTACACGTCGCTGAGGCTTGTCCACATGCTCTGATTGTTACTCGATCGGACCGCGGCGGCGATGAATTCCATTCCTTCAATATGGCCCGCCCCGGGGAAGGGGCATGTGCCGTGGGGCCCACCTATAAGGCGCTGAGGGCCGCAAAGTATGATGGTAGGTTGACGATCGAAGCCTTCGGCCGCGCCGTTCCGGCGCTCGCCGCCGCCACCCGCGTGTGGCGCGACTTCTCCTCGAGCGAGGAGGAGGTTTATGAGTTCGGGCTCAAGGGCATGCAGCAAGGCTGGGCCGAGGCCGGGTCCTGAATGTCAAGGTCTACCTCATCGGCACCTGTGACCGCTGACAAAAACCCGCCGGCAACAATTCTCCGTGCCCACGTGCACGCGACATTGCCGCGCTTGAGCACCACCGGCTTGATGTAGGGCACGGGCTACGCTCTCGATCGCGAAGGTCGCAAGCTGGCTGCGAACGCGTGGAACTCCGATCACTGATACGAGAGATGTGAGGTAGCACACATCTGCACCTCGTATCGGGCGCTAATCAGGCCTTCGGCTCACGCTTCAGCCAAGGAGATTGCCATGAAGCGCCTGATGCTTTGCGGACTGATTGCCGTCGCGTCGCTCGTTGCTGCAGCAACCCTGCCGCGATCATACATGTGGCCAACCAGTGGGACCGTTGGGGCGGCTCGACTTGCCGGCATGCAAGCCTCGCAGGCCGGAGCGCAGGCAGACAAACTTCCGGTTCAGGATTTCGAGGATCGTTCGTTGGTGTTTCCACGCGAGACGATGCCACGCTAGCTGAACAATGGAATAAGCCTTTGCTTGCGGGCGGCCAAGCCTTGCCTCGCGAGGAAGGCGGCGGCCGGATCTTTCCGTGGTGGCGCTTCGACGGATTGACCGGCAAGCATCCCTGACCCATCAAGGGCCCATGAAATTGGATGGCGTACCGGATGGGTCGCCGAGCAGTCCCAGAGACCGGAGGGCTGCACTGTGCTGGTCGACTTCCAGGATCGCCAGCAGCAGGGCCAGCACGACCGCGATGAAAATGAGCATCGGTGAGGGCTCTTTGGTCGCCGGATCGTCGGTCGACGACGAAAGCAGTGCGCGCATGCGCGACATCATCAGCAGATACGCTTTGGATCGTATTTGCATGACCGAGGCCCTCGCAGCCTCAAATTCAGTCTAGAACCCGGCGTGCCGTCGTTCAAGCGGGCGCGTCATTGTGCATCATGGAACGGAGCAGATCGTCATTCGTTGAGCTGCATCAAATCGAGCGGGTTTGCCTCATGCGGAAGCTGGTCATCCTTGCAGGCGTGGCGGTGTGGTCCTGCTGTGGGCTGGCGCTCGCGCAAACGGATCAACGCATCGAGAAGCCGGCCACCGTCGGCGCGGGGCGAACTGCTCCCGAGGATAAAGGTCAGTTGCAGCCGCAGGGATGGACCGGCCCGGTCGAAACCCGATCGGGTGGTGCGCCCGCCGAAAGCCCGCAAGGGCAGAGCCCACCCGGCATGCAGGCCGCTCCGGACGGATCGAACAAGACTGTCGTCGCGCCGGACAAATGACGCGTTTGTGCGAAGCACGAATTCAGGCAGAATGAGAAGCGGTTCTGGTTCGTTTGGCGCTGCTTCGGATCGCTGATGAATTGCTCGCGTCTCGTCCCGTTGACCCTCATCGCATTGCTCCTCCTCTCGGTGCAGACAACGCGTGCGCAAATGGCGGGACACGGCGGGCCGGTAAGGACCATTGCCATTTCGGCCGATGGGAAGAGCCTCTTGTCTGGCGGGTTCGACACCGCCGCCATCAGATGGTCGCTCGCAAGCGAAGCCGCGGAACAGGTGTTGCGGTTTCATGCGGGCGCGGTGAACGCGGTTGKCTTCCTCAGCGACCGGCGGATGGTGACCGCCGGCGCGGACGCGCGCATCGCGATCTGGACCGCCGGTCAACAGCAGCCTGACACGGTGTTGCAGGGACATCAGGCGCCTGTCGTCGCATTGGCGATTTCGCCCGACGGTGCGACGGTCGCGTCTGCATCCTGGGATCGCTCGGTGCGGCTCTGGTCACTCATCGACGGTGCGCAGCGCGTGCTGGAAGGTCATTCGCAAAACGTCAACGGCGTTGCTTTCGCGCCCGACGGCAAGTCGCTCGTCAGCGTCGGCTACGATCTCACGCTGCGGATCTGGCAGCTGCCGAGTGCGGCTGTCGAAACGATTGCACTTCCGGCCCCGTTGAATGCCGTCGTCATCGCGGCGGACGGCGAAATCGTCGCCGCGGCGGCCGACGGCAAGCTGCGCATGCTGAGTGCTGAGGGCAAGGATCTTGGCGAGGTCGCCGCCGGCGCTATGCCGATCGTGGCTCTTGCCATCTCCAGCAATGGCGCATTGATCGCGGCCGCGAGCGTGGGTGGCGCGGTCGCGATCATCGATCGCACGACGCGTGCTGTGTTGCGCACGCTGACGGGATCGGGTGGACCGGTCTGGTCGGTTGGATTCCTGCCGGATGGCGAAACCCTGCTGACCGGCGGTGCCGACGGAAAGATCCGGCGCTGGAATGCGCGCACCGGCGAGCCGATCGGCTCGAATCCGCCGGGCTCGCCGGCCGATCCGCTCGCGGCCTATGCCGGCGATCCCGGCGCCGAGGTGTTTCGCGCCTGCGTGGCCTGTCACACGTTGTCGGAGAAG
>NZ_JBFULT010000090.1:0-17014 GCF_054049755.1 Bradyrhizobium sp. P5_C11_2 | reverse complement strand
GTATTGTGCGAAGGGCGGGGGCCATCGCTCCTTCGCTATTGTCAAACCAGATTGTCTAGGCCACCGCCCGCGCGCGATACATCGCGTCGATCTCGGCGGCGTAGCGCTTGTTCACGAAACCGCGCTTCAGCTTCATGGTCGGCGTCAGCTCCTCGTCCTCCGGGGTGAGCTGCCGCTCGATCAGATAGAATTTCTTGATGGTCTCGACGCGGGCGAAGTTGCCGTTGACCTGCTCGATCTCGCGCCAGATCAGGTCCTGGATCTCCAACGCCCGGCACAGGCTCGCATAATTGGTGAAGGGGATGTCGTGGTCCTGCGCGAACTTCTCGACGTTCTCCTGGTCGATCATCACAAGGCAGGTCAAATACGGCCGCTTGTCGCCGATCACCACCGCGTCCGAGATGTAGGGCGAGAATTTGAGCTGGTTCTCGATCTCCGACGGCGTGATGTTCTTGCCGCCGGAGGTGATGATGATGTCCTTCATCCGGTCGGTAATCCGGACGAAGCCCTCGTTGTCGATGGTGCCGACATCGCCGGTGTGCAGCCAGCCGCGCGGGTCGACGGTCTCCGCGGTCTTCTCCGGCTGGTTGAGATAGCCCATGAACAGGAAATCGCCCTTGATCAGGATCTCGCCCTCGGGCGACAGCGCGACCTCGCCCCAGGGCACCGCCCTGCCGACCGAGCCGAGCTTGATCTGCTCCGCCGGCATCATGGTCGCGACCCCGCAATTCTCGGTCTGGCCATAGACCTCGTGCATGTCGATGCCGAGTGCGAGGTACCAGCGGATCAGGTCCGGCGCGATCGGCGCCGCACCGGTGAACGCGATGCGGCAGCGATCGAGCCCGATCATGCGGCGGATGTTGCGGAACACCAGGCGATGGGCGAGACGGTTGGCGATCCGAAGCGGAAGCGGCGGCGTCTTTCCCTCAATCCGGCAATCCGTCATGCGCAGACCGACGTCGATGGCGCGGCGATAGGCCCATTGCTGAAGCGGCGTCGCGTCCTTCAGCGCGATGGTGATGGAGGAATAGAACTTCTCCCAGATGCGCGGCACCGCAAAGAAGACAGTCGGCTGCACCTCGCGCAGATTGTCCGGCACGGTCTCCGTGCTTTCGGCGAAATTCATCACCGAGCCGAGCGCGACCGAAATGTAATAGCCGGCGATCCGCTCTGCGACGTGGCAGAGCGGAAGGAAGATCAAGCGGTCATCATCCTGGCGAGCAGGAATGAAGTCGTTGGCATGGCGCATCTGATGCGTCACGCTGCGGTTGGAATGCATCGCGCCCTTCGGCGGACCGGTGGTGCCGGAGGTGTAGACGAGAACCGCGAGATCGTCCGCGCTGCGGCTGTCGATCATCTCCGGCCACCGCGTCTCGCGGCCGACCATGTGGTTGCGGCCGAGCGCGCGAAACTCGTCGAGCGACATCACCATGTCGTCGGAAAAGCCGCTGAGGCCCTCCATGTCGAACACGATGATCCTTTGCAGCGACGGACAGCGCGCGCGGCAGGCGAGGATCTTGTCGAGCTGCTCCTCGTCCTCGGCGAAAATCACCTTCGTCCGGGAATCGTTGAGGAGATATTCGACCTGGGACGATGCATCGGTCGGATAGATGCCGGAGGAGACGCCCCCGGCGCACAGGACGCCCATGTCGGCATGGACCCATTCGGGCACGGCATTGGCGATGATCGAGGCGACGTCGCCGGGCACGAAGCCGGTGGCATGCAGCGCGTAGGCGATCTCCTTCGATATCTCCAGCCATTCGCGCCAGCTGGTGGGCTGCCAGATGCCGAATTTCTTCTCGCGGATCGCGGGCCGGTCGCCACGCGTCTCCACCGCGCGCAAAAAGCTCCTTGCGATCGTGTCAGCGACCGTCAGCACCGCCGGTCGGGCCATGCACGTTCCCTCCTTGCCGCTTTGCCGTCCGCTGCCTGCCTTGCCGGCGGTCTATGTTCTGCGGACGGTCAGCCCATCTAACGCCAACTCTTGCTCTAACGCCAAGTTTTCTTCTTTTTCCAGCGCCGTTCGCCTCGGGCGCCTGCCTCCTTGGCGCCAAGGTAGAATTCCTGGATGTCCTGGGAATGCATCAAGCGGTCGCAGGTGTCGTTCATGACGATCCGGCCGATCTCCAGCACATAGCCGTAATGCGCCGTCTCCAGCGCCACCTTGGCATTCTGCTCGACCAGCAGGATCGACATGCCCTGCTCCTCGTTGACCCGGCGGATGATCGTGAAGATCTCCTTCACCAGGATCGGCGACAGCCCGAGCGAGGGCTCGTCGAGCAGCAGGAGCGTCGGCCGGTTCATCAGCGCGCGGCCGATCGCCAGCATCTGCTGCTCGCCGCCGGAAAGCTGGCCGGCCAGCTGGTTGATGCGCTCCTTCAGCCGCGGGAAGTAGCCGTAGACGCGCTCCAGATCCTCCGCGACGCCGTCGCGGTCCTTGCGCGGATAGGCGCCCATCATCAGGTTCTCGCGCACCGAGAGGAACGGGAACACCTCGCGCCCTTCCGGCACATGGCTCAGGCCCAGCCGCACGATCCTGTCGGCCTCCATGCGCTGGATCGGCCTACCCATGAACTCGATGGCGCCCTTCTGCGGATCGAGAATGCCCGAGATGGTCTTCAGCACCGTGGTCTTGCCGGCGCCGTTGGCGCCCAGCAGCGTGACGATGCGGCCGCGCGGCACCTCCAGCGAGATGCCGCGGATCGCCATGATCGGCCCGTAATAGCTCTCGATGTTGGAGAGCCTCAGGATGATCTCGGGTGTGACGGCGGCGACCATCGCGTCAGGCTCCCAGATAGGCTGCGACGACGTCGGGATGCTGCTGTACCTCGGCAGGCGAGCCCATCGCCAGCACCCGGCCGTAGTTCAGCGCGATGACGCGGTCGGAGACGCGGTTGACCAGCGACATGTCGTGCTCGACCATCAGCACGGTGACGCCGAGCTCGTTCTTCAGGTCGCGGATCCAGAACGACATGTCGTCGGTCTCCTCGACGTTCAACCCCGACGACGGCTCGTCGAGCAGGATCAGCTTCGGCTCCGAGCAGAGCGCGCGCGCCAGCTCGATCACCTTGCGCACGCCGTAAGGCAGGCCCGAGATCAGCTTGTCGCGGTAGGGCTCGAGATCGAGGAATTCGATCACCTGTTCGACCCGGCGGCGATGCACCTTCTCGTTGGCCCGCACGCTTGGCAGGAACAACAGCTCCTGCCAGAGCTGGGTGGTCGAATGGCGGTGGCGGCCGACCAGCAGGTTCGCGAGCACGCTCGCGTTCTCGAACAGCTCGATGTTCTGGAAGGTTCGGGCGATGCCGAGCCTCGCGATGTCGTAGGGCGGCTGTTCCGTGATGTCCTGGTCCTCGAAGAAGATGCGGCCCGAGGTCGGCCGGTAGATCCGCGAGATCAGGTTGAAGATCGAGCTCTTGCCGGCGCCGTTCGGCCCGATGATCGACAGGATTTCCCCTCTCTCGACCGCGAACGACACCGCGTCGACCGCCTTCAGCCCACCGAAATGCAGCGACAGATTCTCGGCGCGGAAATAGCTCATCGGTTCCGCTCCGACTTCACGTAGATCTTCTGCCGCTTGAAGGTGGCGCGCTTGTAGAGCGGGAACAGCTGGAAGAAGAGCTTGATCTTGAGCCAGCGGCCGTAGAGCCCGAGCGGCTCGAACAGGACGAACAGCACGATGATGATTCCGTAGATCGCGCCCTTCAGGCCGTTGAGCGAGGCGAAGGCGGCGACCTTGGACTGGACGTTGGCCGCGCCCTGCGCGCCGGCGCCGAACGTCGCGGCGATGCCGGCGATAATGCCGGGCATGTCGTCCTTCAGATAGGTCAGGAACGGATCGATCATGACGATGAAGATCGCGCCGAGCACCGCGCCATGCAGGCTGAAAGTGCCGCCGATCAGGATCACGATGATGAACTCGATCGAAAGCTGGAGCGTGAACATCTCCGGCGAGATGAAGGAGAGCTTGTGCGCGAACAGCACGCCGGCAAAGCCGGTGATCGCCGCCGAGATCGCAAAGGACTTGACCTTGTAGAGCGCGACATTGACACCCATGCTGCTCGCCGCCGTCTCGGAATCGCGGATGGCGACGAAGGCGCGGCCGGTCGGCGAACGCAGCAAATTGAGCGTGCCGACGATGGTCAGGACCAGCACGGCAAGGCAGAGGAAATAGAACGTCGGACTGTCGCGCGAGACCGTGACGCCGAGCAGCGACAGCGCCTTGATCCGCATGCCCTCGTTGCCGTTGGTGACGCTCTCCCAGCGCGCCAGAATCTCCTCGACGATCAAGGCGAAGGAGATGGTGGCGATGACGAGGTAGATGCCGGTCAGACGCAGGGCGGGAAAGCCGACCATCGCGCCGATGATGCCGGTCAGCAGCCCGGCAGCAAGGAAGTAAACCGGGAAGGGCACGTTGTATTTCTGCAGATACGCCGCGGTGTAGGCCCCGATCGCGAGAAATGCGGCATGCCCGAGCGAGGCCTGCCCGGTAAAGCCGGTCAGGATCAGCAACGCTACGCCGACGGTCGCATAGATGCAGACGAAGACGAGTTGGCTCATCAGATAGCTGGAGAGCACGTATGGCGCGATCAGGAGCAGCGCGAGCAGGATGCCGTAAGAGACGATGTAGCCCGAATGCGGAAACAGCCTGATGTCGTCTTCGTAGTCGGTCTTGAACAGGAAGCGCATGCGCTCAGACCTTCTTGCGGACGTGAAGGCCGAACAGGCCTTCGGGCTTGAGCAGGAGCACGGCGAGCAACACGATGTAGGGCGCGACGTCCTTCCAGCCCTCAGCCAGATAGAAGCCGGCCATGCTCTCGATCACGCCGATCAGCACGCCGCCGACGACCGCGCCGGGGATCGAGCCGAAGCCGCCGAGCACGGCGGCCGGGAAGGCCTTGAGGCCGAGCACGAGGCCGACATTGGAATGGATAAAGGTGATCGGCGCCAGCAGCACGCCGGCGCAGGTCGCGACCGCCGCGCTGATCGCCCAGACGATCGACACCACGCGCTTGACCGGAATGCCCATGTAATAGGCCGCCAGCATGTTCTCGGAACTGGCGCGCATCGCGGTGCCGAGCGTGGTCTTGTTKAAGAACAGATAGAGCAGCGCGCACAGGATCATCGTTGCCGCGATCACCGAGAGCTTATCGTAGGCAAGCACCAGCGAGCCGACGCGCAGCACGCCCTGGCTGAACGGCGTCTCGATCTTCAAATCGTCGGTGCCCCAGATCATGCCGGCGATCGAGCGCAGGAAATAGCCGAGCCCGATGGTCGCCATGATGATGGAGAATTGCGGATAGCCGAGGATCGGCCGCACCACCACCCGCTCGGCCACCATGCCGAACAGCGCCATCGCAGCCACCGCGCCGGCAAAGCCGATCCAGTAGTTCAGGCCCATCGTGCCGATGAAGGTGAAGGCGAAGAAGCCGCCCAGCATCATCAGATCGCCCTGGGCGAAATTGACGACCTCGGTGGCCTTGTAGACGAGCACGAAGCCGAGCGCGATCAGGCCGTAGACGCAGCCGAGCGCAACACCGCTGACCAGCTGCTGAACGAAATCCAGCATTGCCGCGCATCCTCCCGATACAACCAGCGGTTCTTCGTGACCGCCTTGTCGCATCTTGTGTCCAGTCGCTACGCGGTCGTTTCGCCGCGTTGGCGCCATTTGTCCGAAACCAATTCAGCCTGAACCGTCAAGCGCTGTCAACAAACGGTGACTTGCCTTTGGCCGGTCCCGGATGCCGGAATTTGCGGCAGCGCGATTCACCGCGCCGAAACATCTTCAAGTCATGGTCGCGGGCGATGCAAAACCGGATGGTATGGCCGTCATGAAGCCGGACAGCTCGGCGCTCGAAGTCCGAGGGTTAACGAAGCGTTTTGACCGTCTGGCGGTCGATGGCCTCGATCTCACCATTCACGCCGGTGAATTCTACGCTTTGGTCGGCCCCAACGGCGCCGGCAAGACCACCACCTTGCGCATGGTTGCGGGGCTGCTGCGGCCCGATGCCGGCGCGGTCTCGATCTTCGGCATCGATGCGCTCCAAAATCCGGTCGCCGCCAAGCAGGTGATGGCGTGGGTCTCCGACGAGCCCATGATCTACGACAAGCTGACGCCGCTGGAGTACCTCGAATTCGTCGCCGGGCTCTGGGGCATCGCCCCGTCCGTCTCGGAACCGGTCGCCGAGGAGCTGTTGAGCTCGCTCGGGCTCGAACCGCACCGGCACGAGCGCTGCGAGGGCTTTTCCAAGGGCATGCGCCAGAAGGTGGCACTGGCCGGCGCGCTGGTGCACCATCCCCGCCTCATCATCCTCGACGAGCCGCTGACCGGGCTGGATGCAGTCTCCGCCCGCCACGTGAAGGGACTGTTGAGCGAGCGCGTCCGCGCCGGCTGCACCATCATCATGACCACGCATATCCTCGAGGTCGCCGAGCGCATGGCCGACCGCATCGGCGTGATCGCATCGGGCCGTCTGGTCGCCGAGGGCACGCTCAGCGAGCTGCGCCAGCAGAACGGCCACGCCGACACCAGCCTGGAAGACCTCTTCATCGCGCTGGTGACGCTCCAGGCCGCCGCATGAGCTCGGCGACCGCGCTCTCCTGGTTTGCCCGTCACGAGCTCCGGCTCGCCTGGCGCGAATGGCTCGCCATGATGACCGGCGGCCGGCGCAAACGGGCGCGCGCCGCCGTCATCGGCATGATCTGCTTCGCCGCACTCCTGCACGTGCCGGCCTGGGCGGTGATCGGCCGCTTCGCCGATCTGCAACTGCCGCTCGACAAATCCTCGCTGATCGTGCTCTCGGCGACGATTTTTCTCGCCTGGACCCTGATGCTGTCGCAGGCCATCGAATCGGTGACACGGGTGTTCTATGCCCGCGCCGATCTCGACCTGATCATGTCGTCGCCCGCGACGCTGGCCAATCTGTTCTCGGTGCGCATCGCCGCGATTGCGCTGACCGTCACCGTGATGGCGCTGTTGTTCTCGACACCCTTCATCGATGTGCTGGTGATCGGCGGCGGCGCGCGATGGCTCGCGGCGTTCGGCGTCGTCGTCGCCATGGGCCTGTCGGCCGCGGCGATCGCGATTGCCGTCACCGTCCTGCTGTTCCGGCTGATCGGCCCGGCGCGGACGCGGCTCATAGCCCAGATCCTGGCCGCGATCATCGGCGCGGGCTTCGTGATCGCGCTTCAGGTCGCCGCGATCATGTCCTACGGCACGCTGTCGCGCATCACCATCCTGACCTCCGGCACCGTGGCCGCCCATGCCCCGGATGTCGACAGCATCTGGTGGTGGCCCGCGCGGGCGACCATGGGCGACAGCGAGGCGTTGCTGCTGCTGCTGGCGCTCGGGCTGGTGCTGCTCGGAAGCGTCATGGCGATCTTCTCGGGCCGCTTCGCCGATACCGCGATCGATGCTGCCGCTTACGGCAAGGCCGGCCGCCGAACCGCAAAGGAACGCCCGTTCCGCCGCGGATCGCGCCAGCAGGCGCTGCGGCGCAAGGAATTCATGCTGCTCTGGCGCGATCCCTGGCTGATCTCCCAGACCCTGATGCAGCTGCTCTATCTGGTGCCGCCGGCACTCCTGCTCTGGCGCAGTTTTGCCGACAGCTCGGCGGCGCTGACGCTGATCACGCCCGTGATCGTCATGGCCGCGGGACAGCTCGCCGGGGGCCTCGCCTGGCTGACGATCTCGGGCGAGGACGCCCCCGATCTGGTCGCGACCGCGCCGCTGACGCCGTCCAGCGTCATCCGCGCCAAGATCGAGGTGGTGCTGATCGCGATCGCCGCCATCTTCTGCCCGCTGGTCGCGGCGTTGGCCTTCGCCTCACCGTACCAGGCCGCGATCACCGCGGCCGCGGCCATCATCGGCGCGGCCTCCGCCACCGCGATCCAGCTCTGGTTCCGGGTTCAGGCCCGGCGCAGCCAATTTCGCCGCCGCCAGACCTCCTCGCGGCTGGCGACCTTCGCCGAGGCCTTCTCCTCGATCGGCTGGGCCGCCACCGCCGCGCTCCTGCTCACCCTGCCCGTCGCCGGCCTCATCAGCGGCCTGATCACAGCTAGCCTGATCGCCATCACCTGGAAGTTCAGCCCGCGGCGCGAATAAAAGGCGGGAATAAGAGGTGCGACACTGACGCGCTGTTGATCGTGTCGTGTTGGCCATGCGCTGCATTGCACGCTAGACTTCCCATCAAGTCATCGGGGACGGCTTTCATGCGGCGACTTGTTTCGGCGGCTCTGGCGCTGTTCGGCGCATTCTCCACCCCTGCCCTTGCCCAGCAGCCCCAGCGCAGCGAATGCCTGGCGATGGCGAACGCGGCGCCGCGCGCGATGCCGGTGGCTTTCCGGCAGGCGGCCGCCGCGGCCGAGGTCGAGATCACCTATGCCGGCCATTCCACCTATTACATCGACACGCCCGGCGGCTTGCGCATCGCGACCGACTATAGCGGCGCCTATCAGGTCGGCCGGCTGCCCGACGTCGTCACCATGAACCGGGCCCACAGCACCCACTACACTTTATTCCCGGACAGGCGCATTCCCCATGTGCTGCATGGCTGGGGCGAGGACGGCAAGCCCGCCATCGTCTCGGAACGCGTCGGCGACACCTTCATCCGCAACGTCACGACCGACACCCGCCGCTATTTCGGCGACGAGGCCGGGACCGACATGATCCGCGACGGCAACTCGATCTTCATCTTCGAGGTCGCCGGCCTCTGCATCGGGCATCTCGGTCATCTCCACCACAAGCTCGACGACAGCCATTTCGCCCAGATCGGGCGGCTCGACATCGTGATGGTGCCGATCGACGGCACCTACACCATGTCGCTCGACGGCATCTCCGAGATCACCAAGCGGCTGCGCGCCTCGGTGGTGCTGCCGATGCACCGCTTTGCCACCCCGCTCGACGACTTCATGCGCAAGATCGGCCAGCAATTCGAGATCGACCGGCGCTTGGAGCGCAGTTTCCGGATGTCGCGGGATGCGCTGCCGTCGACGCCGACGGTGATCATCCTCGACGGCGTCTGACGCGCAATTTTCTCCAAGCCGGCCGCGGCCCGGTCATGCTGATCTCCTTGCGACAGGAGATCGACATGAGCGATTTTGCCGGACTTTTGCACGCGAGCGGACCGAATCCGGAGCACGCAGCGGCGCTCCAGCTTTACGGCCGCTTCGTCGGCGACTGGGACGCCGAGGTCACCGCGCGCGCGCCGGACGGAACCCGACACACAGCGCCCGGAAAAATCCATTTCGGCTGGGTGCTGGAGGGACGCGCGGTGCAGGACGTCTGGATCATCCCCCGCCCCGCGGGCACGCCGGCCTTTCCGATCGCCGGCAACTGGTACGGCACGACGCTGCGCGTCTACGACCCCTCCATTTCCGCGTGGCGGATTTCCTGGTTCGATCCCGCGCGCTGCGTGTTCCGCCAGCAGATCGGCCGGCCGCATGGCGAGGACATCGTGCAGGAAGGCACGACCGAAGCCGGCGACCTGACGCGCTGGAGTTTTACCGAGATCACCGGCGATTCCTTCCACTGGCTCGGCGAGGTCAAGCCGGCTGCGGCAAGCGATTGGCGGCTGGTGGTCGATGTGAGGGCGAGGCAGCGCAAGGGATGACGGCAGTGCCCGGTGTGCTCGCGATGATGGGCGCGGTTGCGCAACGCGCGCTGCTGCGTGAAGAGATGAAGTGTTAGGCTCCCGGCACAAAAACAAAACGGGAGCGAACGCCGATGGCTGCAAGCGGTCTGCCTGCCAATACGAGCGGGCTATTCGTCGATCCGCGCGAGGACTGGCTCGCGCTGCATCAGGAGGAGATCATCGATCCGTTGCGGCCGATCGTCGATCCCCATCATCATCTGTGGAATCGCGGGCACCGCTATTTGATCGAGGAGATGGCTGATGACATCGCCTCCGGCCACAACATCATCGCCACCGTCTATGTCGACTGCCGCTCGATGTATCGCGCCCACGGGCCCGAGGCCTTCCGGCCCGTCGGCGAAGTCGAGTTCGCCAATGGCGTCGCCGCGATGAGCGCGAGCGGTGCTTACGGCAAGGCCGCGATCTGCGCCGGCATCGTCAGTCACGTCAATCTGCTGCTGGGCGATGCAGCCAAGCCGGTGCTGGAGGCGGAGATCGCCGCCGGAGGCGGCCGCTTCCGCGGCATCCGGCACTCCTCGGCCTGGGACGAGGACCCCGCGGTCGCCGGCATGTATGCGAACCGGCCGAAGGGATTGTTGCGGGATCCGGCCTTCCGCAAAGGCTTCGCCTGCCTGGCGCCGCTGAACCTCAGCTTCGATGCCTGGCTGTTTCATCCGCAGATCGGCGAATTGACCGAGCTTGCGCGCGCCTTTCCCGACACGAGGATCGTGCTCGACCATTGCGGCGGCCCGGCCGGCGTTGGCCGGTTTGCTGGGCGGCGCGAGGAGGTGTTTCCGCAATGGCGCGCGTCGATCCGCGAGATCGCGACCTGCGAGAACGTGGTGGTGAAGCTCGGCGGACTGGCGATGTGCCTGCTCGGCTACGACTTCCATCTGCGCGAGAGGCCGCCGTCATCCGAAGAGCTTGCCGCGGCCTGGCGGCCCTATATCGAGACCTGCATCGAGGCGTTCGGGCCAAGGCGCGCGATGTTCGAGAGCAACTTTCCGCCGGACAAGGGCCAATGCAGCTATCAGGTGATCTTCAACACCTTCAAGCGCATCGCGGCGCCGCTCAGCGAGGCCGAGAAGACGGCACTGTTCTCGCAGACCGCCAGGAATGTCTACAGCCTCGAACTGCCGGCATGACGAGAAGAGGGGCCGGGATTTTCATCCCGGCCCCTCTTCCGTCGTGGCCGCTGGGAAGCGTCCGTGAAACCTTGTTGTTAGCCGGCACCCATCAGCGAGGCGGGACGGCGCTCGCCGGTGGAAACGAACATCTTCTTGAGCTTGTTGACGACGCGGATCAGGAAACCGATCATGACCGGATTGGTCTTGCGGCAGAACGCGATCTTCTTGACGTGGCCTTCGACATGCCATTTGGCATGCGCGCCGTCGCGGAAGAAAATGACGTCGCCGGGGCCGTAGCGCTTCGGCGGCATGCCGTCGCTTTCGAGCACGATCGATCCTTCCATGATCATGATCGTCTCGTCGATGTCGTAGTACCAGTTGAAGCGGCCTTCGGTGCACTGCCAGATGATGGTCGAGGCGGTGCCGTCCGCGCTGGTGGACAGGATGTGCGAGCGCGAGACCGGGTTACCCTCGATGATCCAGGACGGCTCGATCGGCCGCAGCTCGAGATCCACATTGCAACTACCAGCTTCAATCAATGCGCGCGACATCTGCTTCCTCAGGGGATAAAATATGATTGGCCGGGTCCGAGCCCGGATTGTTTCGAAAGATGTCGGGAACGCTAGTAGCCGGTTTTTAATTCTTTCTTACGCAGGCTCCGACAATCAGCCGCAAGTTGCACGGGCGAGACGGTTAACGTCGCGATTTGCCTGCAAATTCGTGCAGATGAACCCATCTTTTCCCGGGTGCGACAAAACGCGCGAAGCGACCGAGATGSAGCCACGCCGATGCCCCTGACCCCCGAGGTTCTGACAGCCAACAGCGAAGTCGTCGCGTGGCTCGGCAGCTTCGACGTCTCCTTCGCGCCGGACGAGGAGCGCTGGTTCGTCATCGACGGCATCGAGAGGCCCCGCCAGATCGGCAGCGACGGCGCCGGCGGCACCTTCGTGCTGCTGCCGTCGGAGGATGTGCTCTACGTCTCATCGGAAGGCCGCGCCGGGATCATCGCAGGCACGTTCGAGGCGTTCGTCAAGCTCGTCGTCGCCTGCCCCTATTGGCTCGACATCCTCAAATTCTCGGCCGGTGGCGACCTCGCGGAAATGCGGCGCGCGGCAGATGCGCTGGAGGCGACACGCGACGACGAGGACGACATCAACGACGCCCGCGAGGCGATCCGCGACGCACTCGATTTGCCGGAAGCCGACGATCCGGTCGGCGCGCTCTATGACGCGGTCGCGGCCTCCGACGCCATCGTGCGAGCCACCGACGGCTGCCCGTTCACAACGCTGTTCAACCGCTTCAGCATCGACAGCAATCCGATGCTGCGCAACGCGGCGGCGTGAAGGGAGCTTTGAGGGTACGTGCTCGGCCTGCATGGTTGGAGACGCGCCGCAAGGCGGCGCTCCTCCGCAAAACGAAACCTCATCCTGAGGAGCCCGCCAGCAGCGGGCGTCTCGAAGGATGGGCAGCGAAACGCGATGCTTCTTACTTCGCCCACTCGCCCTTGCGGAACACCGGCACCTTGCTGCCGTCGGACAGGATGCCGTCGATGTCGGTCTCGGCCGAGCCGATCATCCAGTCGATATGGATCAGGCTCTGGTTGCCGCCCTGTGCCGCGATCTGCTGCGGCGTGAGCTGCGCGCCATTGACGAAGCACTTCGAATAGCACTGGCCGAGCGCGATGTGGGACGCCGCGTTCTCGTCGAACAGCGTGTTGTAGAACAACAGCCCGCTCTGCGAGATCGGCGAGGAGTGCGGCACCAGCGCGACCTCGCCGAGCCGGCGCGCGCCCTCGTCGGTGTCGAGCACCTTGTTCAGAACTTCCGCGCCGCGCGAGGCCTTGGCGTCGACGATCCTGCCGTCCTCGAAACGCACGGCGATGTTGTCGATCAGCGTGCCCTGATAGGACAGCGGCTTCGAGCTCACCACATGGCCATAGACCCGCCGGCAATGCGGCGTGGTGAAGACTTCCTCGGTCGGAATGTTGGCGTTGCAGCTGATGCCGTTCTTGGAGAGCGACGCGCCGCCCTCCCACTCATGGCCGTCGGCGAGCCCGATGGTGAGATCGATGCCGGGGCCGGAATATTGCAGCGCGCGGAAGCGCTGGCCGTTCAGCCAATTGGTGCGCTCGCGCAGCACCGCGTTGTGGCTCGCCCAATTGCCCATCGCATCCTCGCGATCGACACGGGACGCCGCGAAGATCGCGTCCGCGAGCTTGCCGATCGCAATGTCTTCGGGGTCGTTGGGGAAGACCTGCTTCGCCCAGGACGGGCTCGGATAGGCGATGATGTTCCAGTTGGTGTCGAAATTGACGATTTTTTCCAGAGCCGGCTGATAGGCCATGGAATTGGCCTTGCTGGCGCGCGCCACCTTCGAAGGATCCTCGCCGGACAGCAGCATGGGATTGTCGCCGACGATGGCGAGCCGCGCGGTGTTGTCGGAGAACGCCTTGGCCATGCCCTCGTAGAGCCAGCCGGCGGCGCGATCGAAGCTGTCGTCGTGGCCGTGGCGGTAGCGCGCCAGCGTCATCTCCTCGTCGGAGAGGATCGGCGTCACGACGCCGGCGCCGGCCTTGTAGGCATGCACGGCGATCCGCCGCACCAGCGGCAGCGCGATCGCAGGCGCCGTCAGCAGAAGATCCTGTCCCGGCCGCAAGCCCAGGCCCACCTTGACCGCGACCTCGGCCAGCCGGTCGAGTTTCACGGGGTCGATGGGGGTGGCGGTATTGCGTTGGTCGGTCATGCCGGGGCCTCGCGGAAAGTCTCTCATCCAATCTAAGTCTAGCATCCCATGGCGCAATAGCGCGAGCATCTTGAGATGTGCAGAAGATACGCAGTTTCACGCATCTTGGTTTTCAACGCGTTGCCGATTTCAGCACCCGGTCGACCATGGCGGGCGCAAGGCCAAGGTAATTTTTCGGTGAAGTCAGCGTCGCGATGGTCGCGCGATCGATTCGGCTCGATACGCGCGGATCGGACGACAGCGCCWCCGCCAGCGTCAGGCCCTTCTCGTTGGCGAGCCGGCAGGCGTCGTAGACGACGTCATGCGCCTCTTGCCGGCCGATCTGCGGCGCGAGGCCCATCATGACCGCTTCGGCCACGATCAATCCGCGGCTGATGGCGAGATTGTCGTTCATCTTCGCCTCGTCCACGATGAGACCGGCGAGCGCGAACCTGGCCTGGTGCAGGGCGCCGGCGGTCAGCACGAAACTTTCGGGGATCGCCATCCATTCGGCGTGCCAGGGACCGGTGGCGCGCTCGAAATCCTGCACCATGGCATCCAGCATCAGCCCGGCGTGCTGGCGCACCGCCTTGGACGCCGCCAGCATCAGCTCCGAGGAGATCGGGTTGCGCTTCTGCGGCATGGTCGAGGAGGCGCCGCGGCCCTTGACGAAGGGCTCGTAGACCTCGGCAAACTCGGTCGACGCCATGATCATGATGTCGAGCGCGATCTTGCCGAGCGAGCCGGTGACGAGCGCGAGGAAGTTCACGGCCTCGGCAAAACCGTCGCGGGCGACGTGCCAGGTCGAGGCGGGAACACCGAGCTTCAGCTCGGCGCAGAGCGCCTCCTGCACCGCAAAACCCTTGTCGCCAAGCGAGGCCAGCGTGCCGGCGGCGCCCGCGAACTGGCCGACCAGGACGCGCGGCTTCAATTGTGCCAGCCGCTCGGCGTGGCGGTCGAACATCGCAAGCCAGATCGCGGTCTTGTAGCCGAACGTCACCGGCAGCGCCTGCTGGAGATGGGTGCGGCCGGCCATCGCTGTGTCGCGGTAGCGTTTTGACAGATCCGCGAGGATGCCGCGCAGCGCGGCGATGTCGCGTTCGACGATCTCGAGCGCCGCGCGCAATTGCAGGACCACGGCGGTGTCCATGATGTCCTGCGTGGTCGCACCCCAATGCACATAGCGGCCGGCCTCGCCGCATTGCTTCACCATCTGGTGCACCAGGGGGAGGATCGGATAGCCGACGACATCGGTCTCCTGCCGCAACAGATCGAAATCGAGCGCGGATACATCGGTCCGCGCCGCGATCGCCTCGGCCGCCTCCTGCGGAATCACGCCGCATCTGGCCTCCGCCTTCGCCAGCGCCACCTCGACCTCCGCATAGCGCGAGACCAGAGCAAAGTCCGAAAACACCTCCCGCATCTGCGGCGTGCCGAAGGCGTCGCGGAACAGGATGGAGTCGATCACGGTGGTCGAGGCGGGAAAGGCGGGCATGGCGTTTCTTCGTGGTTGGTGTTGTTTGTATCGGTGCAGCTTACGCAGGCGTCGCCGTTCGGCAATGGACAATGCCGGTTCATCACACATTCGAAGTCGTGCATTGGTCTCGCCGCTGCGCGTCAAACCACCGGCTCCGTCATCCTGAGGTGCGAACCGTGCGACGCAACGCGTCGCGTGGAGAGCCTCGAAGGATGGCAGGCCGGGATGCAATCGGGCCGTCGCCCTTCGAGGGCCGCTGAAGACGCGGCCACCTCAGGGTGAGGGAATGTGCGTCGGCGATATCAGATTGAGTACGTGGCCTGCGACAGCCGACTCCAGCCGCCACATTCTGGTCGAGGCGGCATTCCTCCCCGCAAATGGCATGGCAGCCATCTTGCGATCGCGATGAACCAAGCGGCCTCCCGGCGGACTCACAGACTTAGGTCGAAATCCGTTTTGCTTTGTCATTGCCTGATTTTATTGTGAGGTCCGAGTTTTCGACGTGCAGTTTCTGTTCCGGGATCACCTTCTCGATACCGACCGGCGCGAGTTGAGTCGCGAGCTGGTTCCAATTGCCGTGGAACCGCAGGTCTTCGATCTGGTCGTCCACCTGATGGAAAACCGCGACCGGGTGGTCAGCAAGGACGAGCTGATCGACAAGATCTGGCACGGCCGCAGCGTCTCCGAATCCACCCTGACCAGCCGGATCAACGCGGCACGCAAGGCGGTCGGCGACAGCGGCGCCAGCCAGGCGGTGATCCGCACCATCGCCCGCAAGGGCTTTCGTTTCGTCGGCAACGTCGAGACGAAATCTGGGGCGGCGGCGACGAACCTCGACCATGAGGCAAGGCCGCCGCAAGCCGCGCTCGCGCTGCCCGACCGGCCCGCGATTGCCGTGCTGCCTTTCACCAACATGAGCGGCGACCGCGAGCAGGACTATTTTTCCGACGGCATCAGCGAAGACATCATCACCGCGCTGTCGAAGCTGCGCTGGTTCTTCGTCGTCGCCCGCAACTCCTCCTTCGTCTACAAGGGGCGCGCCGTTCACATCCACGAGATCGCACGCGAGCTCGGCGTCCGCTACGTGGTCGAGGGCAGCGTGCGGCGGAGCGGCGACCGCTTGCGCATCTCGGCGCAGCTCAACGACGTCTCGACCGGCAGCCATCTCTGGGCCGAGCGCTACGACCGCGAGCTGGCCGACATCTTCGCCGTGCAGGACGAGATCACCGAGGCGATCGTCGCCGCGATCGAGCCGCAGCTCTATGCCGCCGAGAGCTTTCGCGCCCAGCAGAAGCCGCCGGGCAGCCTCGACGCCTGGGACCTCGTGATGCGCGCGCTGTCGCACTACTGGCGCATCACGCGCGAGGACAATGCGGCGGCACAGGCGCTGCTCGAACAGGCCATTGCGATCGATCCCGCCTATGGCAAGGCGCTGGGCCTGCTCGCGACCAGCCATATTTTCGGCGCGCATATGGGCTGGGCCGACATGGACGCGACCGTACCGGTTGCCGAGCGCGCGGCCCTTGCGGCGGTGGAGGCCGATCGCGAGGATGCCTGGGCCCATAACGGCCTTGGCTATAGCTATTTGTTCCGCCGCCGCTTCGACGATGCGCTGGCGGAGTTCGAGCTCGCGCTGAAACTCAACCCGAATTTCGCGATGGCGTACGCCTTCCTCGGCGTGACGCTGTGTTACGCGGGACGGTGGCAGGACGGCGATGCCGCCGCCCGCCGCGCGCTGCGGCTGAGCCCGCGCGATCCGCTCGCGGCGATCTATTGCGGCGTCGCGGCCTATGCCCAGTTCATCGGCCGCAACTACGAGGGCGCCGTGCAGATGGCGCGCGAATCGATGCGGCAGCGCGGCGATTTCGTCGGCGCGCATCGCGTGCTGACCGCCGCCGCCGGCATGCTCGGTGATCCCGCGCTTGCGGCTGCCGCGCTGGAAGGACTGCATCGCGCCCAGCCCGCCATCTCGCTCGCCTGGATCACAAGCGAGCTGCCAATGCTGCGGGACGAGGATCGCGCGCATTATCTGGAAGGATTGCGGCGCGCGGGTATGA
>NZ_JBFULT010000089.1:0-17107 GCF_054049755.1 Bradyrhizobium sp. P5_C11_2 | reverse complement strand
GCCCACCCTACGATAGTCGTTCGGAGGATAGACTAGCGAGATCTTGTAGGAGGGCAAAGGCGCGAACCGCGCCGTGCCACCGAGGAACGTCACGGCACTTTCGCACCCTTCTTAGGCCGCCGCTTGCAGGTGCCGGGCAGTTTCGCCGCGAGAAAATCGCCGAGCGCCTCGACGCGTGCGGGGCGCGGGCCGCCGGGCGGCGTCACCAGGTGCACGGCGCCTTCGGCCTGCTTCCAGTCCTTCAGGATCACTTCGACCTCGCCGGAGGCGATGGCCTCACCGACGATGAATTCGGGAAGCTCGGCGATGCCGAGGCCGGCGATCAGCGCCGGCATCACCGCTTCGCCATTGTTGACGCGGAGCTGTCCCCCCGGACGAACGCTGGCCTGCTCGCCGGCGGAATTGGTGTAGTGCCAGATGTTGGGCGTGGTGAGGTAGGCGTAGCTGAAGCATTTGTGCTCGGCTAGATGCATCGGATGCGTCGGCCGCCCGTGGCGCTTGAGGTACGACGGCGCCGCCACCGTGAAGCGCGGCATGGTGAAGAGCCGCCGCGCGATCAGCGACGAGTCCGGCAACCGCGCGATCCGCACCGCCATGTCAAAACCCTCGCCGATCAGGTCGATGGTCGCATCGCTCAGGTGCAGGTCGACCGAGACTTCCGGATAGGCCTCGAAAAATTCCGGCAACAGCGGCGCCACCGCCTTGACCCCGAAGGTCATGGGCACGGCGAGCCGCACCAGCCCGCGCGGCGCCACCGACTGCGCCAGCGCCTCGTTCTCCGCCGTCTCGCCGTCGGCGAGGAGGCGCGTGGCGCGTTCGGCCAGCTTGTGCCCGGCGTCGGTCAATGCAAGGCGGCGCGAGGTGCGGTTGAACAGCCGCGCGCCCAGCCGCTCCTCCAGCCGGGTCACCGCCTTGGACACCGTCGCCTTCGACATCGCGAGTTCGCTCGCGGCCGCCGCAAACGACCGTAATTCCACGACTTTTGCGAAAATCGCGAGCGCCTCGAAATCGGGGAGTTTTGCCATGGGAGCCGGTCCGATAGGTCCATTTAAGGAAACAATGCGTTTCAACAGTTTCTATTTCTATACCACAGGCGAGGGCATATCCAAGGGCAATCGCAATTTCAGGGAATGGAGAAATCCAATGACCAAGAAGCTCTCAGGCAAGGTTGCCCTCGTCACCGGCGGCTCGCGCGGCATCGGCGCGGCCTCTGCCCGCGCCCTCGCCGATGAGGGCGCGGATGTCGCCATCAGCTATGTCGCCTCGCCCGACAAGGCCGAAGCGGTCGTCACGGAGTTGAAGGCCAGGGGCGTCAAGGCGCGCGCCTTCAAGGCCGACCAGGCCTCGGCCAAGGACGTCACCAAGCTCGTGGATGACGTCGCGAAGGAATTCGGCCATCTCGACATCCTCGTCAACAATGCCGGCGTCGCCAGCGGCGGCGCGACCGACGACGCCAGTGCAGATACCGAAGCGCTGGAGCGTCAGGATGCAATCAACGTGCACGGCGTGATCGCGGCGATCCGCGCCGCCTCGCGATTGATGGGCGAAGGCGGCCGCATCGTCACCGTCGGCTCGATGCTCGCCGACCGCGCCTCGTTCCCCGGCCTCGCCGACTACGTCGCCACCAAGGCGGCTGTCGTCGGCTACACCAAGGGCGCGGCGCGCGACCTCGGCCCGCGCGGCATCACCGTCAACGTGGTGCAGCCGGGCTCGATCGACACCGACATGAATCCGAAGGACGGCGGCGAGTTCGCCGAGACCCAGCGCAAGCAGCACGCGCTGCAGCGCTTCGGCCGCCCCGAGGAAGTCGCCGCCGGCGTCGTCTTCCTGGCGAGCCCGGAAGCCTCCTTCGTCACCGGCACGGTGCTCAATGTCGACGGCGGTTTCGGCGCCTGATCCGGACTTCAACTGTTCAAGCAGGGAATACTCAGATGATCGAACTCAGACCTTTCGCGAAGCTCGGCGGCGCCGACCACGGCTGGCTCAAGGCCAAGCATCATTTCTCCTTCGCAAGCCACTATGACCCCGCAAATATGGGCCATGGCAGCTTGCGGGTGTGGAACGACGACGAGATCGCGCCGAACACCGGCTTTCCCGCCCATCCCCACGCCAACATGGAAATCATCACCTATGTGCGCGAGGGCGCGATCACCCACCAGGACAGCCTCGGCAACGAGGGCCGCACCGAGGCGGGCGACGTGCAGGTGATGAGCGCCGGCAGCGGCATCCGCCATTCCGAGTACAATCTCGAGCCGAGCAAGACCCGGATCTTCCAGATCTGGATCGAGCCAGTAGCGCGCGGCGGCCAGCCGACCTGGGGCTCGAAGCCGTTCCCGAAGGCAGACCGCTCGGGCAAGCTCGTCACCATCGCGAGCGGCGACGAGAACGACAAGGACGCACTGCCAATTCGCGCCGACGCGCGCGTGCTCGCGACCACGCTGAAGGCCGGCGAGACCGCGGAGTACGCGCCGCAAAAGTCGCGTCACCTCTACCTGGTGCCTGCAGCAGGTGCAGTCGAGATCAACGGCGTGCGCGTCAACGCCCGCGACGGCGCCGCGATCCGCGACGAGGAGAAACTGAAGATCACGGCTCTGGAAGATTCCGAGATCGTGCTCGTCGACGCGGCGTAAAGCCCCCCACACCAACTCGTCATGCCCGGCCTTGAGCCGGGCATCCATCGGCTTCGCAAGAGTCCTTGAAGAGCGATGGATTGCCGGGTCAGGCCCGGCAATGACGATCCTACAAGCACATCAACATCGATCACAACGGAGACCACCATGACCAAAGTTCTCGTCCTCTATTATTCCGCCTATGGCCACATCGAAGCGATGGCGAATGCGGTCGCCGAAGGCGCGCGCGAAGCCGGCGTCACCGTCGACATCAAGCGCGTGCCGGAGCTGGTGCCGCCCGAGGTCGCCAAGGCCTCGTACTACAAGGTCGACCAGGCCGCGCCGATCGCCAAGATCGAGGACCTCGCCAATTACGACGCGATCATCGTCGGCACCGGCACCCGCTTCGGCCGGATGTCCTCGCAGATGGCGAACTTCCTCGATCAGGCCGGCGGGCTTTGGATGAAGGGCGCGCTGCACGGCAAGGTCGGCGGCGCCTTCACCGCGACCGCGACCCAGCATGGCGGCCAGGAGACGACGCTGTTCTCGATCATCACCAACCTCTTGCATTTCGGCATGGTCGTGGTCGGCATGAATTACGGCTTCGCCGGCCAGATGAAGCTCGACGAGGTCACCGGCGGCGCGCCCTACGGCGCCACCACGATCACCGGCGGCGACGGCAGCCGCCAGCCCAGCGCCAACGAGCTTGCCGGGGCGCGCTATCAGGGCCGTCAGATCGCGGAGACCGCCAAGAAACTACATGGCTAAGCTGCATGGCTGAGCTGTGCGGTTAAGCTTGACGATCGACCGCATGGCTGATGCGACGCGGGCGGCATTCTCTTTCGGGAATGCCGCCCCATCTACGTGTTCAGGGATATTTGACCAAAAGCGATACGAATGGCTTTCGAACTCTTGTTGATTGCGCAGATGATCCGCAGGCCAGCCCAGGCGCTTGCGCGGCGCTGGTACTGCCGCAGCCTGTTCCGCGCCTCGCGCGGCCGATTTCATTGCGCCGGGTGCACGAAATCGTGAGATCTTCGCGAGACGGCATGATCGCGGTACGCTAGCCGGTCTTCTTGATGAGTTCACGACCGATCGGACGCACCGGCTCGCTACGCAGCACGAGCGACGTCGTAACGGCACCAAAGCCGGCAATTCGGTCCACGATCGTCTCCAGATCCTCCGGCGCCGGTACGAGGACCTTGAGCACGAAGCAATCCTCGCCCGTCACCCGGTGGACCTCGATGATGTGGGGAATCTCGCCGAACTTCTTCAGGCAGGTCTTGATGTGCTCGTGCGAGGTTCGCAGCCGCACCAGCGCCATCAGGCCAAGCCCAAGCGCGCGCGGATTGATCCTGGCACCGTAGCCTTCGATGATGCCGGCTTCCTCGAGGCGCTTGACGCGCTCGGAGATGGCGGGCTGCGACAATCCAACCGAACGGCCGAGCTCGGACAGGGGCACACGGGCATTCGCCTGGAGCGCCTCCAAGATCCTGAGGTCCTTGCCGTCAACACTCCCAAAACGATCCAAGCGAATTCTCCATTCAACCTTGAGATCATCGGCAGATGATCGCTTCCACCGATGACTTGCCATGTGATGCACGACCCGGATCGATCACACTGCGCAGTCACCTCAGATATCACGAGACACGCATGCGCAAAATGATCACCCTGCCCGGCATCGGGGGCTCCGGAGACGCCCACTGGCAGACGATTTGGGAAGTGGCCGATACGCGCTTCGCGCGATTTCGGCCGGCGAGTTGGGATCAGCCGGAGCTTGATGACTGGACGCAGTCCCTGGAGCGAGCGATCGAGAGGTGCGACCAGCCTCCCATCCTCGTCGCGCACAGCCTGGCCTGCCTGCTGGTGGCACATTGGGCGACACGCACCCGATCGACGATTGCCGGAGCATTCCTGGTGTCCGTCCCCGACCCGGACGGCGCCCTGTTTCCCGCTGCGGCCGCCTCGTTCAAACCCGCTCCGACGAGACCGCTGCAATTCCCCTCGCTCATCATTGCAAGCACGGATGATCCCTACAGCGCGCTCGACGTTGTACGGCGACGGGCAGGCGAATGGCAGTCCGGATTGAATGTCGTCGGCGCACTGGGCCACATCAATGCGTCGAGCGGGCTAGGCGATTGGCCGCAGGGCCGCGCGCTGCTCGATGATTTTTGCGACGGCGTCACGAAGCGATGAGCTGAAAGCTGTCAGCGCCGGGGCACGGGGTCGTAATGCGCGGCGCCGGCCGCGCTAGGTCTGCGAGATGTCTGCGTGCGCCTCAATATTGACCGCCGGCACGGCCGCGGGCGCGGTCGAAAGCCACCATCCATCGCCGGCAAACCAGCAGGTTTCGTCGGGCGTGCCCGCTCGCCGAAACGATTGCACGCGCTCCCATCCCTGCGAGAACGCCTCGGTCAATCGCCGGGCGGCATCCTGATCCTGAAGTCCCGCGCAGCCGATGAACTGGGCCCGGCCCAGGAATTTGGCGGGCCAGACCGCGCCCTCTTGCGACCGTGTGATCATCAACATGCCGCCGTGCACACCTTCGGGCGCCAATGGAAACACCAGCCGGCCGCCGGGCCGCAACGCCTCGAGCCATTCCGTGGCCGGCTGCGCCGCGCCCGCACAGACATAGATCACGTCCACGCTGGGCAGATCAGCCGCGATGCCCGACCGCTCATGCAGCTCGACGTGGGCGACGTCCTTTAGATTCTCGCGCGCCAGTGCCACCAGACGATGGTCGATCTCGTAGGCATGGACGCGGCCGCCAGGACCGACGAGATGGGCGAGAATGGCGGTGTAATAGCCGCTGCCCGCGCCGATCTGGATCACACTCTCGCCTTCCCGCACGCTGCAACCGCTGAGCCAATAGGCATGGGCTCCGGGCATGCCGATGTTGATGCCGCGTGCCGGGTCCAGCGCCAGAAGCGTGTTCTGATAGATGAAGGCGGGATCATCGTCGGGCGTCACGACGTAGGGGTGGCCGCCAAGGCAGATCGACCAYGGCCCGGGTCCGGCGAAGGGTTCGCGCCTGACCGCACGAAAGGCCTGCTCGATACGGGGATCCGTGGTCCTGGCCGCGGCGCAGATCAACTGTGCATAAAACGCGCGATATTTTTCCGAACGGTCTTCCATGTCGCCTCCAAGAATTTGAGGCGACGATATCACGACCATTGCGATAGCTGAATGACCCGGGCAACCCAGGGCTTTGCGCGTTCTATTGCGCGTCCTTGCCCATCGCGCGCGCCGCCAACGCAGCAAGCCTCGGATAGCGCCGCAGCCCCTGCGCGGCATGATCGCGCCATGCGTAAGGCATGCCGCGCCAGGACAGCGCGACGCTGACATCGGTCAGCGGCGTTCGCTCGGCGCCGAGGCGGCGCTTGTAATCCTGATTGCCGATGCTGAGATCGAAGCGGCGCACGCCCTGCGCATGCAGCGCCTCCATGGTGCGTTCGGTCGCGAGCAGCCCGGGAGAGAAGTTCGCCCAGGTCCTGCCGGTATGACTGATGCGCAGCAGGAAATAGGTCGCGCCGTATCTGACGCCGAGCGTGGTGGCGGCGATGCCCTTGTCGCAGACCAGCGCCGAGACGACGGCATAGCCTTCGGCAACACCCTGGCGCGCCACCTCGCGATAGAATCGGGCGTGGACGTCGTCGTTCAGAACGAACGGCGAGCCGAGCTGTTTCATCCGCTCTTCCTGCTGGACGTCCATCACATCGAGGAACTCGCGCGCGCGCTCGACATCCGTGGCGATCTCGAACCGCGCGCTGCCAAGACGGGTGAAGACACGCCAGCACCGCGGCAGCTGCAGGCGCCGGAGCGACGCCCGATAATCCGCATAGTCGTCACCCATCAGCACGAGATTGCCGTTGACCGAGCAGGATCCGATACGGCCGAGCGACACCAGCGGGTTCGGCTTGCCGCCGACATCGGCCGGCATCTTCTTCAGGCGCAACAGATCGAAGCGGTCGGGCAAGGTGCGCAACGCATCGACCAGCGCCGCGCTGATGGCACGCGTATCGGCCGCATCAAGCGGGGCGTCGCACGCCAGGATCGGCGCGTTGTTGTCGGAGATGTCGAGATCGGCGAATTCGACGACGCGAATGCCGCGCCGCATGCGGCTGATCATCGGCACCATCGCGATGTCCTTGCCGGTGGCGACATCGGAGATCACGGCGATCAGCGGCGCAACGCCGTGGAACGCTTCGTACCAGGCGCCGAGCCAGTAACCATGCTGGAATGYGGTGCGATGGCCAGCGTGCAGGCGCGATGCGGCCTGCTGCCAGTCACGCAAGAAATCGACCGAGATTCCCGACGTGCTGGACACCCGACCATCTAGTTGCTCGAGGCTGAGAAACGTCATTCACAGGGGCATACAGTTACTGAATATTTCCAGATAGATTATGTTTTGTCGCAGATCACAAGTGACGTCGCTGCTTATCGTTAAGCCGCAACCGGCAGTCCGCTCGCCGTGTCTTTGTCCCGGTCTGAAACGCGCCGCTGCGACAAATTGTCAGCGATCGGGTTCGGTCTGCTCGACGCATTGGAACCGGGCCAGGAAGTGCAGCCCCGCCACAGCGAGAGCGAACATGAACCAGATCGGATTCTGCCGTTCGAGCAGGAAGGTCTCGGTCGTCCCGTAATACAGGCCGAACAGCCACACTGTCAGGAACAGCTTGCCCAGCGCCGCGCTGTGATTGTGAGCCTGGACGGCCTGAAAATTGCGCAGCGGTGCCAGAACGAAGATGAGGATGACGAGCGCGAGCCCCGGCAGGCCGATGGTGATGGCGAGGTCGAGATAGCTGTTGTGGCTGTGCGCCGCGGTCACGGCCCATTCCGCGCCCTTGGCGGTCTGCCGCGCGGTCACGTCGTCCCAGAACGACGCGTAGCCGTGGCCGATGATCGGCTTTTCCGCGACGGCGGCGAGCGCGAATTCCCAGATGTCGGAACGGCCGGTGAAGGTGGGATCGACCGGAAGCATCCGGGTGATGGCCCCGAGAGCCGGGCTGGCGGCGCTGCCGATCGTCAGCAGGTTCATCACGATCAGCGGCACGAAACAGATGATCCGCTTCAGCCACAGGCTTCGCGTGACATAGACGAGCGACGCGAGGGCGTAGATGGYCAGACACAGCACCGACGACGTCTTGCCGCCGGTGAAGATCAGGAAGATGCCGGCAAGCACGGCGATCACGGGCCCCATCACGAACGAGCCGACGGCGGCAAGATAGATGCCGACATAGACCAGGATGGTCATCACGGGCGAGGCCACGTTCTTGTGGCCGAAACTGCCGCGCCAGTCGCCGGCGAGCTGCGGCTCGGTGATGTCGAGCGCGGTGTGGATCGAATATTGCGGCGCGAGCACGACGCCGAGATAGCACAGCACCAGCAGCGCGAGGGCCGCGCCGCCGAGGCACAAATTGAAGCTCCGCTGCGTCGGCGGCAGCAACGGCAGGAGCACCGCGAGCGAGGTCACGCTGGCCGCCAGCACGAACCGCTGGATCGACACCTCGCGGCTCTCGGAGAAGACGACGTTGATCAGCATCCAGCCGATGAAGCAGAGGTGCAGCGGGGTCACCAGGCTCTTCAGCGAAGGCGCGTCGGTGGCGACGGCAAACAGCACCGCAACAGCAGCCAGCAATCCAAAGGAGACGTAGGTCAGCGCCATCCGCCCGCCGACGACGTTGGCAACGTCCTCGCTGCGCAGGTCCGGAAAGGGATCGAGCGTGACCAGGACCAGCAACAGCGCCACCACCGCGACGAGACAGCGCGCCGCCTGCACGACATTCAGCCCCGCAAGCGCACCGCGCAGGGCGTGGCCGTGCGATCGGGCCTCGACGTCGGTCATGTCAGCGGCGTTGCGATCCATGGCTCAAGGCCGGTGTGGTGAAGCCGGGGAAGCTTCAGGTCTTAGCCCATCCCCGTTAACCATCCGTCAACCAGCACGCCGGAGCCGCGCGACACGGCCTGCTGCCGCACGATGCTCCGCGCGATCTCGTAATATTGCAGCGCCCGCTGTTCCAGCGTGAGATTGTCCAGCACATAGCCGCGCGGATCGAACGTCTTGTCGGTGCACCCGGCCCAGAACTCCGCCCAGCGCGTCTCGAAGCCGTCGCGGTCGGCGAACTTCAGGCCGCAGCGCGCATCCCAATAGGGCACCGACGACACCGGCGCGAACTGGACGCGGTGCGGGAAATAATCGGGGTCCCGCCACGGGCCGCCGGGGTCCCAGGCCAGCACCGGCACGCCGCAGGACAGGGCCTGCTGATAGGCAATGCCCTGGCTCTCGTTCTGGCACAGGAAGATCATCGCGCGCGAACGCGCCAGCGCGGCCTGATAGTCTTCTTCCTTGTAGCTGCCGTAGCGCAGCTCGGTGAACGAACGGCCTTCCTTGACGAGCCGCGCGCGGACCGGTTCGACCAGCTCGGGCACGTAGCGCTCGCGATCCCAGTGGACCTTGTCGTAGATGAGGACGTCGACGGTCTTGTCGCGCGGAGGCGACGGTGCCCAGAGATCGGTATCGATGCCGATCGGCCAGGCCTCGGTGTCGGGCCAATACGGCCGGTACATGTCGGCGTACCACGGGCCGGGCACCACGACTTTCTTCACCGGCAGACGCTTGAACAGGTCGGGATCGTCGAGCGGATGATTGTGGGCGGCAACCCCGAGCAGGATCGGGTTCTTCCACGCGAACTTGTCGAGCAGGAAGGTGCGGCCGATGATGCAGGCGACTTCCTCGGGGTGCTGCGCGATGTAGCCGTAGTCGTTGACGCGGTAGCGGATGCCGAGCCGGTCGAGCCCGGCACAGAGATTGAGAAAGACGCGAAGCTGACCGCTCATGCGCGGCTCGCCGAGCAGCATGCGGCGCACCATGCGCCGCAGATGCCGGTCGCCGGGAAACCAGCGGTCGTCCTTGTCCTCGTAGAAGAGGTTGAGGACCATGTCGTCGGGATCGTAGTCGTATGTCTTGGCGGGCACTGGGTCCATCCGCGGCAGTCAGGTCCGCCTTGTCGCATGGGACCGGCTGTCGCACCTCTCGAAACCAGCGACAGACTTAACGCCGCCCGCTTAACACTAATCTACGAAACCGGCGCCGCCCGGGCTTTCGCAGCAATCAATTGACCGCGATGCGAGTATCATCCGCAACGGCCGAGGCTGCGCTTCGCGGCGCCGCCTGGTTAACAGATCATTAAGGACGAGCCGCCGCTTGACCATCGCCGACGACATGCTCGTTTTGCCGGCCGCCGCGCCCGCGGCGGAGGACGCGCGCGCCTGGCTGCCGATGATTTCGAACGCGTCGGTCTCCGTCGTGATTCCCGCGAAGAATGCCGCGGCCTATATCGGCGAGACCATCGCAACCGCGCTGGCGCAGGGCGACGTCACCGAGGTGATCGTGGTGGACGACGGTTCGAGCGACGACATCGTCGCGATCGTCCACGCCATCCGTGATCCGCGGCTGCGCCTGATGACGAATGACGCCGCGGGCGTATCGGCCGCGCGAAACCTCGGCGCGCGACATGCCGGTGGCACCTGGCTGATCTTCCTCGACGCCGACGACCGCCTGCGCCCCGGCGCTGTGACGACGCTGCTGAGGGCCGCCCGCGCCACGCCGCGCGCGGTTCTGGTCTATGGCGACTACAACACGATCGACAGCGAGGGCCGGCCGATCGGCCGCCGCGACCTGCTGAAGGGACGCCGCAAGCCGTCCGGCAACGTGCTGGAGCGGCTCGCTGGCGGCAACTTCATCGTCAATGGCGGCATCACGCTCGTCGATGCCGATTCGTTCCGGGCAACCGGCGGCTTCGATACGTCGCTCAGATATTGCGAAGACTGGTACTGCTGGTGTCGCCTTGCCGCGATCGGCGAGTTCGCATTCGTCCCGGAAATCCTGCTCGACTATCGACTGCACACGGCCAACACGATGAATGCGGCCGTGCGGACGCCGCGGGATTTCTTCCCGGCGGTCACGCGCATCTTCAGCGATGAACTGATCCTGTTCAAACTGCCCGCGGGCGCAACGCCCCGGCTGCGCCGTGCCGCCGAGATTCATCTCATGACCTATTCGGCCACGCAGGCGGTCCGCTACGGCAGATATCGCGACGCCCTCGGCTATCTCGGCATGGTCGGCCGGCGGTCGCTCACGGCGATGCCGCGGTCCGCGGTCAGGATCGCGCTGGCCTATTTCGGCATCTAGGCAGCCGGCGCGGCGTCAGGACGCGATCTTCGAGGCTTCATAGGGCTTCGGCTCGACGCCAAAAGCCGCGAGCGCAGCGCCGAGTGAGACCATCACGGGATGCATCGCGACGACCGCCTTCGACGTCGTCAACAGACCGGCCATGCGAACCAGCGACAGCGGCAACCGTCCGAGCATCTGCGCAAACACCCGCGCCCGCGTCGCCGCACTCCGCGCGGCCTTGTACTGCACGCGATAATTGATCGCACCGATGCGCAGACCGCGCTTTGCGATCCAGCCGAGGCTGGTGCGGTTTTGCGGCACGGTCTCGGTGATGACGGCCTCCGCCGTCCAGTGGAATGTCATGCCGGCATCGCGGCACCGCACGAAGAAATCGCAATCGCCGCCACCGAGGAAATTGAAACGCAGATCGAAGGCTGGACGGTCGAACCGCTCGAACGCGGCGCGCGTGATCAGGCAGTTGCCGCAGCCGTAGATCAGCGGCACCGCGCCGCTGTAATCATAGGCGGGACAGAAGGCAGGGTGACGCGCGAGCCAGGGCTGGCTGTCGTCGTCGAACACCGGCAGCACCGGTCCACCGACCACGTCCGCGCCGGTCGCCTCCGAGGTGCGAACCATCAGCTCGAGCCAGTCGGGCGAGGCGATCTCGTCGTCGTCGATCATCAGGAAGCGGGTCGCGGCGGGAAACAGCGCCTGCGCCGTGTCGAACGCGGCGTTGATCGCCTGGACGTTGCCCTGCCGCTGCTCGACCAGGCAGATGCCCTGGAGCCTGCCGGCGGCGAGAAATTCCGCGGCAACCGGCGCGCTCTCGCGATGCACCGCGTCATTCTCGACCATGACGACCGCGAAGGAGCGCGGGGTGCGCTGGTTGGCGAGCGACTCCAGCGTCAGCCGCAGATGCTGCGGGCGGCGGAAGCAGGGGATACAGACGACGATGCCGACCGACAGGTCGATGACGCGCGAACTCGCCGCGATCTCGCGATTGGGATCGCGCACGGCGTCCGAGATCCGATCGGCGGACAGGTCTGTCGGGATCAGCGTCATGGCGTTCTAGATGCCCGAGATATGTTGAAAAAGCCCTGCGCCGATTGCATGCACCGGCACCGTCCCGCAGCGGCACAGTGCCGCGCGGGACAGATGCGTCCCAAAATGGGCGACCTGCGCGACGCGCAAAACGGCGCCACGCCACGGGTATCCCGGCAATGCAGACCTACCACCATACGCTTAACCGCCTTCGTATGTTTTCACAGCGAGACCATGCGCGCGTGATATTGCAATTTGCAGTCCATCGTCCGGCAACGGCGCGATACGGAAGATGCTGTAGTTAAYGCGTGTGCGCATTAACCCGACCGTAAGCACCGTGGCCGGTGAGACGCCGCGGCATCGGATTTGCTCTTCGGGCATGTGAGATTTTTCCTGTAAATTTGAGTCGAACAAGCGCGGTCAAAAAGCATGAACAAGCCAGCCACGATCGATTTCGCGACAGCGACCGAGACCCACGCTCCCGCGCACACCCGGGCGCTGCTTGAGCTGGTCCCCGGCGAGGCCCGTGACAGCCTGCTCGCCATTCACGACGTGCTGCGCCGTGGGCTGCCGCAAGGCCGGCTCGCCACCTACGAGGCCGGCGGCGGCTCCAGCAGCTTCCTGCCCGTGGACGTGCTCAGCCGCAGCCACGTCACCGTCGTCGACATCGACGAGGACCAGATCCGCAACAACACCTACGCCCAGGAGGCGATCCTCGGCGACGTGCAGAGCTATCGCTTCGGTCCCGAAACCTTCGATGTCGTGATCTGCTACAACGTGATCGAGCACCTGCCCGACGTCGAAGCCGCGCTGTTGAACTTCCGCGATGCGCTCAAGCGCGGCGGGATGATCCTGATCGGCGCGCCCAATCCGCGCTCGCTGTCCGGCGTCGTCACCAAATACTCGCCGCACTGGTTCCACGTCTGGTTCTACCGGAACATCCGCGGCATCAAGACCGCCGGCCTGCCGGGCGAGGCGCCGTTCCCGACCTTCTTCCATCCGCTGGTGACGCTGTCGAAGCTCGAAGCGTTCGCGGCCGCCAATGGCCTCGACATGATCTACCGCCGCGAGGTCGAGAGCCCGCGCTATCCCGAGATGCGCCAGCGCAAGCCGCTGTTCGCCGCCCTCGTCGATGCCGGTGCCGCGGTGATGAACGCCGTGCTTCCACGCGGCACCGACGTCCGCCGCGGTGACTATCACGTCATCCTGCGAAGGCGCTGAAGCCCATGACGCGCGCGCGGCCAATCGCCGGACATGCGGCGCCTTGCCGCCACGCTGCCGCGCGCAGTAACGAACCGTTAATCTCTGGGGGACCGGCACATCACAGGCGCCACAACGACGCGCCGAGCGGCATGCGCTTAAACGCTTTGTTTGCCATTTCGGTGAATAGTCCCTCAACGGGTATGGTTAATTTTCCCTGTTGCGTTGATTGGCCCCCTATATCCCGGGTGCGTGGCGTAGAGCGAAGAGTAACCCCTCAGCCCGCGGCAGTTGGAATGGAAGCTGGGGATCATGCTTGACTATAACCAGCCGATAGATCGGGGCAGACCGGAGGCCCCGCAACAGAGGCCGCCGACCGGCTTCAACGTACTGGAGCTCGTCAACCTGCTCTGGCGGCGCAAGATCGCGATTGCGGCGGCCGCCCTGCTTGGCGCAACGCTTGCGGTCACCATCGGCAAAAGCCTGACGCCCCGCTACACCGCCACCGCCCAGCTCTATGTCGACCCCCGCGAGCTTCAGCTCGTCGATCGCGAGCTCACGCCGCGCGCGCAGGACGTCTCCGGCATGTCCATGGTGGTCGAGAGCCAGGCGCGCCTGATCACGTCCAACAGCGTGCTGTTACAGCTGATCCAGCAAGCCAATCTCGACAAGGATCCGGAATTCGGCGGCGGCGACGCCAGGAGCCTGATGTCGTCGCTGATGGGCCTGATCGGCCTGCAACCGCGCGCGCCCTCTGCCGCGGACATCAAAGACGTACAGCTCTCGGCCCTCGACGCGCTGAACCGGCACATCACGATCCGCAAGACCGATAAGAGCTTCATTGTCGACATCGAGGTCTGGTCGACCGATCCGGCCAAGGCGGCGATGCTCGCCAACACGCTGACCAGCGCCTATCTCGCCGAGTCGCGCAACTCGCAGGCTTCGGCCGCACGGCGCGCCACCAGCGACCTGTCCGGCCGCCTGAAGGAGCTGCGCGAGCGGCTGCGCAACGCCGAGACGGCGCTTGCGACCTACAAGGCCCAAAACAATTTCGTCGGCACCCAGGACGCGCTGATCAGCGACCAGCAGCTCTCCGCGAGCAACCAGCGGCTTTCCGCGGCGCGCGCGGCGACGATGGACGCGCAGGCCCGGCTCGACCAGATCGAGGCGAGCCGGCGCACGGCGGCGGATGCCGGTGCGAATTCCGAGGCCCTGCAATCGCCGACCATCGCGAATCTGCGCGCGCAATATGCCGACGCCCGCAAGAAATTCGCGGAGCAGACCGGCGAGCTTGGCCCGCGCCATCCGGCGCTGCGCCAGACCGAGAAGCAGGTCGAGGATCTCAAGCGCACCATCAGCGAGGAGATCGATCGCTTCGCCCAGTCGGCCAAGAACGACCTGACCCGCGCCCGCGACTACGAGGCCTCGCTGAACCGGGCGCTGGAAGCGCAGAAGCGGCAGAGCGTGCAGCTCAGCCAGGCCGCCGTGCGCCTGCGCGAGCTCGAGCGCGAGGCCGATGCCAGCCGCGACGTCTATCAATCCTTCCTCAAGCGCTCGCGCGAGACCGAGGAGCAGGAGACGCTCAACACCTCGGCGGCCCGCGTCATCGGCGAGGCGACCGTGCCGCAGCGGCGCTCGTTCCCGCCGGCGATGAGCCTGTTCGCCATGATCGGCTTCGTCTTCGGCGCCATCGCCGCGTCAAGCTGGTTCGTCGCGGCCGAGCTGCTGCTCGCCGGCRCGCCCACGCCGGCCCGCCGTGAACGCACACCGGCGCCGCAGGCTCCCCGGACTCCAGAAACGTCGCGGCCTCCGGAGATTGCCCGGCCTCAACAGGTTTCGCGATCTCCGGAAGTTGCTCAGGCTCCACCAGAACTTGCCGCGCCACCGCTGCAACCCGCGATACCCGAAAGGCCCCTGATCGAAAAACCGCTGATCGCGCGTCTCCGGGAGGCCGACGTCATCCACACGCTCGGGGCCATTTTCGCCACCGGCGGCGGCGTCGACCTGACACGGCTGGGCTGGCCGACGCTGCGCCCCGGCTTCCCCCTGACGAGCCTGCTCAATGCCTGGCGCGACATGCGCGCAGCCGTGGCCCGGCGTGCCGGCGGCAAGGCAATGCCTGTCGTCGCGCTGCTCGGCACCGGCGAGACCACCGGGCGCAGCGTGACCGCGCTGAACTTCGCGCTCGCCGCCGCACGCGACGGCGCCCGCGTGCTGATGATCGATGCCGACCATCTGGCACATTCGCTCTCGAACAAGGTCAATCGTCCAGGCAAGAGCGAGCCAAGCGCGCGCGGCTGGCTCTCGATCGGCAGCAAGGCCGCGCGCGAGATCAAGACGATCAACGGCATCTCGGTGCTCCCGGCTGCCGAGAGCGACGCCGGCAAGGCTGCGGAAGCCATCCGCAAGGCGGTTGCGCAGGCGCGTTCCGCCGGCGGCTACGACCTCGTGATCCTCGACGGCCCGGCGATGCCGTTCTCGGCCGCCGGCCGCAAGCTGATCGATGGCGCCGATGCGCTGGTCGCAGTGCTACCGACCAGCCTCGACATCAACGACAGCATGGAAGAAATCCTGACCGCGCTCGGCGCCGCCGAGCGCAAGCTCGTCGGCGTCGTGCTCGACGAGCTCACCCCCGCAACCCAAGCGCGCCAGCGAGGCAGACAATATGCTTGAGCGCCGCGTCAATCTGGACGGACGGGCTGCAACCGCCGAAGTGCCGCGGGTCACCGTCGGCGGCCTTCGCATGGCCACGCTCGACCTGGAAGCGACCGCCGATTTCATGATCGAGGCGACCAATCCGGAGCATCGCATCGGCCGTCCGCTGTTCCTGACCTCGGCCAATGGCGAGGTGCTGGCACGCTGCTCGACCGAACCGCAGACCGAGCGCCTGTTCMGCGCCGCCGACCTCATCAATGCCGACGGCCAGCCGCTGGTGGCGGCCTCAAAACTGCAATCCTGGTTTCCGCTGCCGGAGCGGGTCGCGACCACCGACCTGTTCCATGTCGTCGCGCGCAAGGCGGAAGCTGCCGGCCGCACCTTCTACATGCTTGGCGCCAGCGAGGACGAGAACGCGGCAGCGGTCGAGAATGTCCAGCAGCTGTATCCCGACCTCAAGATCATCGGACGCAGCCACGGCTATCTCCGCGGCGACGCCCTGCGCGCGAAAGTCGAGGAGATCAACGCACTCGCACCGGATTATCTTTGGGTCGCGCTTGGCGTCCCCAACGAGCAGGCATTCGTCGAGGAATTCACGCCGCTCCTCACCAATGTCGGCGTCATCAAGACGTCCGGAGGCTTGTTCAACTTCTTGTCGGGCAGCCGGTCCCGCGCTCCGCAATGGATGCAGAAGATCGGGCTGGAGTGGGCCTGGCGCACCTGGCTCGAGCCGCGCCGCCTGTTCTGGCGCTACTTGACCACCAACCCCCGTGCGCTCTATCTCCTCTTCACCCGCAACCGGCCTTTCAATCGCTGAGAGACGTCGAGTAACGACATGACCGATCGACCGAGCGTCCTCGTCACCGGAGGCGCGGGCTATATCGGCTCGCATGCCTGCCGCGCGCTGGCCGCAGCCGGCTACCAGCCGGTCGTTTATGACAATCTCTCGACAGGTCATCGCAACTTCGTTGCCGGCCCGCTGGTGACAGGCGATCTGCTCGACGGCGCGGCGCTGGCGCGCGCCTTCGCCGATCACAAGGTCACGGCGGTGATGCACTTTGCGGCCGCGAGCCTTGTTGGCGAGTCCATGACCGACCCGCAGAAATACTACATCAACAATGTCCAGGGCACGCTGTCACTGCTGCAGGCGATGCGCAACGCAGGCTGCCAGCGTATCGTGTTCTCTTCGACCGGCGCCGTCTATGGCAACGCCGACTCCAGGGAGCTGGCGGAGGATTTTCCCTGCGCGCCGATCAACCCCTACGGCGCATCGAAATGGATGATCGAGCGCATGCTCGCGGATTACCGCGCAGCCTACGGCTTCGGCGCGTTCTGCCTGCGCTATTTCAACGCCAGCGGCGCCGATCCGGCCGGCGGCATCGGCGAGCTGCGTGACAACGAGACCCATCTCATTCCGCGCGCCATGATG
>NZ_JBFULT010000088.1:0-17331 GCF_054049755.1 Bradyrhizobium sp. P5_C11_2 | reverse complement strand
GTTGCGGGCGCGCTCGCGATCGCCAGAAAAGGCAGCACCAGCGCCAGGCCGAGCCCGCCCGCGACGATGATCGGCTTGCTGCCGTAGCGTGCGCTCATGACGCCGGTCAGAAGCATTGCGACGACCGAGCCGATGCCGAGGCTGAGCAGGAGCAATCCGAGCACGCCGTCGTCGACGGCGAGCCGCGCCTTCGCGAACGGCACCAGCGGCGCCCAGCACGCGATGCCGAAGCCAGCGACCAGGAAGGCGAGCCGGGTCGCAAGGCGCGTTGCCGGCCGGTCGACAGAAGACATGAGGACTCCGGGGAATCAGAGGCGTGGCCGGCCGAGAAGCCAGAAGATTGCCGCGCCTTTATGGCCGAGACTCGCTCGCATCGTCCCGGCTGGCGTCCGACAGCAGCAGACGGACGCGAAGACCCCTGGGTGCGTTGTCGAGCAGCTGGAGCGTTCCGCCATGTGCGGTCACGATCGCCTGCGCAATCGAGAGACCGAGGCCAAATCCGGCCGTCTCGTCCATGGTGCGGGCTTCCTCGCCGCGCACGAAGGGTTCCAGCATCGCCGCCTTCCTCTCATCGGGGATCCCGGGACCGTCGTCGGAGACGTCGATGATGATCCGGTTCCCGGAAACCAGGAGCGCGACGCCGATTTCGGTTCCGAAGCGGGTGGCGTTTTCGACCAGGTTGGTGACCGCGCGGATGATCTCGTCAGGCCGCACGATGAAGGCGGCTCTGTCGGGGCCCAGATAGGTCACCGCGTGGCCGCAATCGGAAAACTGGTCGCAGACCATCTGGAGCAGCGCGGCAACGTCCACCAATGTCGGTTTGGCGGCGCTCTCACTGCGCAGCAGCGAGAGCACCGATTCGAGCATCGACTGCATCTGATCGAGGTCGCGCACGGTTTGCGTGCGCTGTGCCGGATCCTCGATATATTCCGAGCGTAGCCGCAGGCGTGTGATCGGGGTGCGCAAATCGTGGCTGATGGCCGCGAGCATTCGGGTTCTGTCGTTCATCAGCATGGTGATGCGTTCGCGCATCCGGTTCAGCGCTCTCGCTGCGGATCTGATTTCCTCCGGGCCGCTTTCGGGCAGTGGTGCGGACAACCGGTTCAAGCTGAAGTCCTCCGCCGCGCGCGCGAAGGCCGACAGGGGCGAACTGAGTGCGCGGCCGGCCCAGACGCCGAGCAGCGTCACGCTTGCCACCAGGAACAGGAGCGTGCTGGTCCAGAGGCCGCTCACGAAGGGCGGCATCTTGAATGATCCGATCGTGGCCTCGAGCACGGCGTCATTCGCCAAATAGAACCAGATGCGATTGTCTTCCGGCGCGGCGCCTCGGATGAGATCGGCCCGGCCGTTCAGCGACGACGGGATGTTCAGGGGCGTCCGCTCGGGCAATGGCACGGTGGAGGCGGAAACGGCGTCCTTCAATTGGAGTCTCAGCGCCGGAAAGGTTCGACTGATGCCTTCCAGGACGACACCGCGCTCCGCCTCCGGCGTATTGGCGATGATCCTCGCGATCAGCTCGAACTGCTCCACCGGCCTGTCCGCCAGCAACATCGGCCGATTGAGCAGAAGATATCCGGCGATCAGGACATGGATCAGGATCAGCGATCCCAGGATCAAGGCGGCGATCTGGCCGCTGATCCGCCTGAAGCTGAAGAGTGCGACGATGTCAGCAGTCCGGCTCATGCTTCCTCCACCACCGGCGTGAAGATGTAGCCGCCGGTGCGGACGGTTCTGATCACGGACGTGCCTTCCGTCTTGTCGAGCTTGCGGCGCAGCCGGCTGACCAGCACGTCGATGCTGCGTCCAAAGCCGCTTCCGGCGCGGCCGCGGGTCATGTTGAGAAGGCTGTCACGGGCCAGAATGCGACCGGACCGTTCGCAGAAGGCTTGCAGCAGATCGAACTCGGCGCTGGTCAGCGGCACTTGCGCGCCGTCGGGATCGCGCAACTCCCGTAACCGGAGATCGATCGTCCAGCCCTGGAACCTGAGGCGCGTTGCGCCGGCTCCCGCCACCAGTCCGCTCGATTGACGGCGCAGGACCGCGTTGATCCTGGCAAGAAGCTCGCGCGGGTTGAACGGCTTCGGCAGGTAGTCGTCGGCCCCCATCTCGAGGCCGAGGATCCGGTCGAGATCCTCGCCCTTTGCGGTGAGGATGATGATCGGTGTCGAGGAGTCCACGCGCAGGCGCCGGCAGAGACTGAGGCCGTCCTCTCCGGGCAGCATGAGGTCGAGCACGATCAGGTCGACCCGGTTCTGCGTCAGATAGCGGTCCATCTCCTTGCCGTTGGTGACCGCGCCGACCGAGAACGCGTGCTCGCGCAGATAGCGTGCGATGAGGTCCCGGGTCTGCTGATCGTCCTCGACGATCAAGATGGTTGGTGTGCTGTTGGCCATGAATGAGATCGTATCCGGAATGCCGGTCGTTGATCGATTTGCGGACGATTGTCTCGTCCGAAGAACTACGGTCATGGTGCAATCCTAAGGTCAGTCACGGCTCAGCGCCACTACGGGATCGAGGAACGCGGCGCGCCGGGCCGGGAAAAAGCCGAAGGCGATGCCGATCCCGGTCGAGGTCAGGAACGCCGCGCCGATCGAGAACATCGAATAACTGACCTGGAATCCCGGCGCCGCGAGGTTGATCGCGACGCCGAGCAGGATCGCGATAAGAATGCCGGCAATGCCGCCGATGGACGAGATCAGGGTCGCCTCCACCAGGAATTGCTGGAGGATGTCGCTGCGCCTGGCGCCGACCGCCATGCGGACGCCGATCTCGCTGATCCGTTCGGAGACGGACACCAGCATGATGTTCATCACGCCGATCCCGCCGACCACCAGCGAGATGACGGCGATTGCCGCCACCAGGAACGCCAGGGTCTGCGTCGTGCTCGTGATCGTGCGGCGAATATCGTCGGTGTTGAGAATGACAAAATCCTTGGTGTTGTGCCGCTGCGTCAGCAGCGTGGTCACCGCGTCCTGGGCGAGCGCGGTCGAGATCTCGTCGCTGATCCGGAGCAGGATGCTGCGAAGCGAACGGTCGCCCGTGAACTGGGCCTGCACGGTGGTGTAGGGAAGGTAGACCGACAGGTTCTGGTTCGAGCCGAAGCCGCCCTGCTGCTGGGCGATGACGCCGACGATGCGGCAGGGGACCTTGCCGAGCCAGATCACGCGGCCGATGCCCGCGGTCTGGTCATCGGCGAAGAAAGTCTTGCGGGTGTTGTCGTCGATGACGGCCTGCCGTTCGATGCCGCGGACGGCATCGGTATCGAACAGGCGGCCTTTGGCCAGCTTGGCGCCCTTGACCTGGAAGTAGCTCTCGCCGACTCCATTGACCAGGACGTTGGACTCGTTGCCGCGGTATCGAACCGTCGTGCTGGTCGAGACCGTCGGCGTGACGCCGGCGATGAAGTTTTGCCGGTCGAGCGCGCGAGCGTCGTCGAGGACGAGCGTCTTGATCTTGCCGGCGCGCGCATCGCCAAAATCCTTGCCCGGAAACACCTCGATCGTGTTGGTGCCGAGGCTTGCGATGTCCGACAACACCTTGCGCTGAGAGGCATTGCCGAGAGCAACCACGGACGACACCGCCGCGATGCCGATGATGATGCCGAGCATCGTCAGGAACGCGCGTAACCGGTGTGCGGCCATCGACACCAGCGCCATCCGCGACGCCTCCCGCAGGCGCCGCAATGCGCCGGGCCAGCCTGGGCCGCTGTCCCAGGACGTTCGGGATGCCGGAGCAGGCACGTCCGATATGTTTGCAGCCTCTGTCCGGCGGTCGGCGACGATCTTGCCGTCGCGCAGCTCGATGATGCGCTCGGCCCTGGCCGCGACGTCGGAATCGTGCGTGACGATGATGATCGTCCGCCCCTCGCCGTGCAGCTCCTTGAGGATCTTCAGGACCTCCTCGCCGCTGCGCCGGTCGAGCGCGCCGGTGGGTTCGTCCGCCAGAATGACCTCGGCGCCGTTGATCAGCGCGCGTGCGATCGAGACACGCTGCTGCTGGCCGCCCGAGAGCTGATTCGGGCGATGGCCGCGCCGGTCGTTCACGCCGAGCCTTGCGAGAAGCTGTTCCGCGCGCGTGCGACGCTCACGTGCCTTCATCCCGGCATAGATGGCGGGAATCTCGACGTTCTCGGCGGCCGACAGGTCACCCAGGAGATTGTAGCGCTGAAAGATGAAGCCGAAATGCTCGCGGCGCAGTGCCGCCAGCGCATCGGCATCGAGCTCGGAGACGTTCTTGCCGGCGACGCGATAGGCTCCGGATGTCGGACGATCGAGGCAGCCGAGGATGTTGAGGAGCGTCGATTTGCCCGAGCCGGATGAGCCGATGATCGCGACCATCTCGCCGGGCCGGATGCTCAGCGAAAGGTGGTCGAGCGCGACCACTTTGGTATCGCCGGCCGCGAACTCCCGATGGACGCTTTCGAGCACAATGATCGGATCGGTCACGTCAGGGGCCCCCTTGCGGGCCGCCCGGCATCCCCCGCGATGCGGTCCGGGTCTCGTCCGCCTCTCCGGTGACCACCCGCTCGCCCTCGTCCAGGCCTGATTTGATCTCGACAGTGGTGCGATCGTTGAGGCCGGTCTTGACCTCGCGCTCGCGAACGTCGCCGGACGAGCTCAGGGTGCGCACCGTGCTGCGGCCGTCGGACTTTCGCATCACCGCGAGCGCGGGAATGACCTTCACGCTTCTTGCCTCGCCGGTGACGATGTGCACCTCGGCGGTCATGTAGGTTCGCAGCGAAAGGTTCTTGTTCGGGACGTTGAAGACGCCGATGTAGTAGATCGCCGTGCTGGTCGAGCTTGATGAGCTCGAACTCGACGTCGTGGTGGTCGAGGAGAAGCTGGCATCGCTCTTGATCGATTCGGGCGCGGGCTCGATCTGGTCCAGCCGGGCCTCGTAGCGATGGTCCTGATCGCCCAGGATGGTGAAGTAGAGCGGCTGTCCCGGCTTGACCTTGACGATGTCGGCCTCGGAAATCTCCGCGCGAACGGTCATCGTCTCGAGCTGGCCGAGCACGACGATGGTCGGCGCGGATTGCACCGCGTTGACCGTCTGCCCTTCCTGCACCACGGTGGCCAGGACCGTACCGTCGATCGGAGCGGTGATGCGGGTGTAGTCGAGGTTCACCCTGGCCGTCTCGACGCTGGCTTCGGAGCCCACGATCAGGGCCTCCAGGGCGGCGATCTGGGCGCGGGTCTGGCGCACGGTCGCCTCCGCGCTGTCGAAATCTCCGCGCGACGTGGCGCGCTKCGCCAAGGTGGCCTGCTGGCGCGCCAGGTTCGCCTCGGCAAGCGCGAGCGTGGCTTCCTTCTCGAGCTTCTGTGCCCGGTAGTTCTTCAGCGACGCTTCCGAGCTGCGCAGGTCGTTCTGCCTGGTGACGGGGTCGATCTGGGCGATGACGTCGCCGGCCTTGACGCTGTCGCCGACGCGAACGTTGAGCGCGGTGATCCGGCCCGACACCTGCGCGCCGACGGCGGTCAACCGCGCCGGCTTGAGCGTCCCGCTCGCGAGCACTTCCTCGCGGAGGTCGGCGACGGTGACGGGCGAGGTGATGTAGGATTGCGCCTTGCTCGATGTGCCCGGGAAACGCGTGGCCGCGACGACACCGGTCGCCACGGCGGCAATTATTGCGGCGGCGATCTTCAGTCGCCTGGCGGTGATGATATCAGTCACTTGACCGTCTCCCGCAAGTGAGGCCCGGTGTTGGCGTCCACGATGATCGGCGTCGACACATCGACCGGATCGACCCAGCCGCCGCCGAGTGATTTCGCGAGAGCAATGTAGTCCTTGGCGGCCGACACCTTGCTCTGGATCAGCGAATCTTCCGCCGAATAGAGCGAACGCTCGGCGTCCAGCACGTCGATGAAGCTCGCGCTGCCGGTTTCGAACAGCGATCGCGACAATCGCGCCGCCTCGCGGTAGTTCTTCGCCGCCTCCGTCAGCTTGGTGGCGCGCACGCGTTCGCGCGACAGCGAGACCAGGGCGTTCTCGACGTCCTCGAGTGCGGTGAGCAGGGTCGAATGGAACGTGGCGAACGCCTGGTCGCGCTGCGCCTCGGCGATCCTGACTGTTGCCTGCCGCTTGCCCGCATCGAAGACCGGCACCGTGACCGAAGGCCCGACCGACCAGCTGACGCTGGAATACTTTGCGAGATCGCCGACGCGCATCGCAGAGGTTCCGACCGAGCCGGTCAACGACACCGCCGGGTATCGGTCGGCTTCGGCCTCGCCGATCTTGGCGGTCGCCTGCGCCAGCTTGCGTTCGGCGCTTGCCACGTCGGGGCGGCTCAACAGCAGATCGGCGGGCAGGCCCGCGGGCAGCGGCATGCGCGGGGCAGGCACGGGCGCGGATTGCGCCAGCAGCGAGGCGACGCCGTCGGGCGGCCGCCCGAGCAGGATTCCGAGCCGGTGAATGTCGGCGGCGAGCGCGGCCTGATAGGTCGGAACGTTCGCTTCGGTGCTGGCTGCCTGCGCGGTTGCCTTGGCGAGATCGACGGCGTTGCCGCTGCCGGCGTCGTATTTGCTGCGCGTGAGCCGTTCGGTGTCGCGCTGCGAGACCGCCGTGCGTTGCGCCAGCGCGATCCGGGCCTGATAGCCCCGCGCTTCGACATAGTAGGCGGCAACGTCCCCGATCAGCGTGACGAGGCTGTCCCGCAGGTCTTCCTCGGCGGATTRCTCCCCGCGCAGCGCGGCTTCGATGCTCCGCTGTGTGCCTCCGAACAGATCGAGCTCCCAGCTCGAATCGAAGCTCGCCTGGTGAAGCGCGTAGGGCGCGCTGTCGACGAGGACGGAGGCGGACCCGGCGCTCGCCTTGTTGTCCGTCACCGAGGCCGTGCCGCTCACGGAAGGAAACAGGCCGGCGGTGGTCTGCTGGACCGTCGCGCGCGCCTCGCGCACGACCGCCTTCGCCTTTGCGACGCTCGGATTGGCTTCGACGGCCTGCTCGATCAGCCGGTTGAGCAGGGGATCGCGCAGGCGCAGCCACCAGCGATCCAGCTTGCCGGTCTCACCTCGAGAGGCGGATTTGACGCTCCAGTGCGAGGGCAGGTCCAGCCTGGGCGGGCCGGCATAGTCGGGACCGACTGCGCAGCCTGTCATTGAGCCGCACAGCATCAGCGCGACGCAGACTGATCCGGCGCGCGACAGGGCGGCGCGTAACGGGGAGGGCGTCGGATGATGTTTCTCCTTTGCGGATGACACGGGGACTACGACGAACGAGTGTGACGGCATAAAATCGGCTGAAATCCATTGGCCTGGCCCAGGGGGAAGCTGGCAGCGCTCGTAGCCCGTCGAGGGGCCGGTCGCGCCGAGGGCGAGGCGGGGGTCACTAGCCGGGCGATCGTGGCGTTTCGGCAGGCCGAATGTTGCTGAATGTAAACAGGCGTTGCCGGGTATCTCCTCGCCATCGGCAGCTGCCCGGGACGCTGCAAGCCTGTCACCAGGAAATCGGGATTCGCTGCGCAAATCCGCCCAGATCCGAGGCGGGGCTAAGCGGCTGGCGGTCGAGCGGCCGATTGTTGTTCTCCCGGGCGAACGAAGAGCCGGGCGGAAAGGCGTAGTCGCTGAACTTGCGATCGCCGGGCAGCACCTCGGTCCCGCCATCCAGCCACGACCGCCTGCTCACATAGATGCGCGTATGCGGACCGGACTGGTACGATCGGTTGGGGCCGTGCCGACCGTACTCATAGACCGCATTCTGCACCGTCTKTTGCCGATCGCGCTTGCCTTCGGTAGCGGCATGAGAGGTTACGGTCGAGGTGAGGACGGCGACCAGCACCATTCTGGTCATGACAAACGCGTTCATCGAACAACATTCCATGTGAGCTTCCTGACGTCGATGCCTCTCGCATCGGCTTCCCGACGTGTAAAGAATTCACTCTTTGCGCGATGTTGCTGAGCACTTGTGCGGGCGGAGGCGAGCGCAGTCACGGCAATGCCGGGTCGTCCGCACCCGAACGGGAGGGGCGATAGTCGCAGCCGTTGCGCTCGCGCGCGTCGCCGCGACCGATCGGCCAAATCAAATTCAACGACCGGAAACAGTACAGCAACCTCAAAGCCACACCGCGGCCACAGCCGTTTCGTCTCAGAGCAGTCAGGTGCTCTTGAGGTGTGGAATGTCGGTTTTGCGGGCCTGGCTGATCGCGGTGGCGATGAGTGGTGTATCGATTGCGGGGTCACTTCCCCTTGTGCTGCTGCCGCAGGCGGTGGCCGCGCAGGCCGCGGAGGCGATCGTGATCGAGGGCAATCGCCGCGTGGAGGCCGATACGGTCCGCTCCTACTTCAGGCCCGGTCCAGGCGGGCAGTTCGATCAGCCGGCCATCGACGACGGCCTGAAGGCGCTGATTGCGACCGGCCTGTTCCAGGACGTCAAGGTCGCTCGCGGCCCCGGCGGCCGCATCGTGGTGTCGGTGGTGGAAAATGCCGTGATCGGGCGCGTTGCGTTCGAGGGCAACAAGAAGATCAAGGACGAGCAGCTCTCGGCCGAAATCCAGTCCAAGCCGCGCGGGACCTTCTCGCGGGCGATGGTGCAGTCCGACACGTTGCGGATCGCCGAAATCTATCGCCGTTCCGGCCGCTACGACGTGCGCGTCACGCCGGAGATCATCGAGCAGCCGAGCAACCGCGTCGATCTCATCTTCACGGTCGAGGAGGGGGCCAAGACGGGCGTCAAATCGGTCGATTTCATCGGTAACAGCGCGTTCTCGGCTGCACGCCTGCGCGACGTGATCAAGACGCATGAGAGCAATCTGCTGAGCTTCCTCGGCAACAACGACCTCTATGATCCCGATCGGGTCGAGGCCGACCGCGACCTGATCCGCCGCTTCTATCTCAAGAACGGTTTTGCCGACGTCCAGGTCGTGGCCGCGCTCACCGAATACGATCCGGAGAAGAAGGGCTTCCTCGTCACCTTCAAGATCGAGGAAGGTCAGCAATATCGTGTTGGGTCGGTGAATTTCCGTTCCAGCATTCCCAATTTCGACGCGAACTCGCTGCGCGCCTTTTCGCGCGTCAATGCCGGATCGCTCTACAACGTCGAATCGGTTGAGAAGTCGACCGAAGAGATGCAGATCGAGGCGTCGCGCCGCGGCTATGCTTTCGCCCTGGTCCGGCCAGGCGGCGACCGCAATTTCGAAGCGCACACGGTGTCCGTCGTCTTCAATGTCGACGAAGGACCGCGCACCTATATCGAGCGCATCAACCTTCGCGGCAACACCCGCACGCGCGACTACGTGATCCGGCGTGAATTCGATCTCTCGGAAGGCGATGCCTACAATCGCGCGCTGGTCGACCGCGCCGAGCGCCGGCTGAAGAACCTGGACTACTTCAAGAGCGTCAAGATCGTGACGGAGCCGGGCTCCTCCAGCGACCGCGTGATCCTGATCGTCGATCTCGAGGAGAAGTCGACCGGCGATTTCTCGATCTCGGGCGGTTACTCCACCAGCGACGGCGCGTTGGCCGAGGTCTCGATCTCCGAGCGCAACCTGCTCGGCCGCGGACTCTACGGCAAGGCGTCCGTCAGCTACGGTCAATATTCACGCGGCATATCGCTGTCATTCGTCGAACCGTATCTGCTCGACTACCGCCTCGCCCTCGGCCTGGACGTCTCCTATCGCCAGCAATTGGCGAACAGCTACACCAGCTACGGCGTGACGACGCTGGGATTCTCGCCGCGGCTTGGCTTTGCGTTGCGCGAAGATCTCTCGCTCCAGCTCCGCTACTCGCTCTATCAGCAGAGCATCACGCTCGCCAGCGCATACAACAACTGCAACAACAACGCGTCCAATGCGTCGCTGGCGTATAATCCGACGCCGGCCTACATCAAGAGCGTGCTGGGCGGTGTGGATCCGACCAATTCAACGGATTCGGGGGTCTATGGATACGGCTGCTACGGTGACGGCGAGTCGAGCCTGCCGGTCCGGAAGGAACTGGCGAACGGCGCGACATGGACTTCGGCGCTCGGCTACACGCTGACCTACAACACGCTCGACAACACCAAGAACCCGACCGACGGTCTGCTGATCGACTTCAAGCAGGATTTCGCCGGCGTCGGTGGCGACGTGACCTATCTGAAGACCGCGGTGGACACCAAGTACTACACGTCGCTCGTGTCCGAGATCGTCAGCGTGATCCATCTTCAGGGCGGCATCCTCAGCAAGATCGGCGATCAGGATCTGCGCATGCTGGATCATTTCCAGATGGGTCCGAACCTGGTGCGCGGCTTCGCGTCCAACGGCATCGGCCCGCGCGACATCACCTATGCAAGCTTGGGGGCCACCGGCGATGCGCTCGGCGGCACGAAATACTGGGGCGCGTCCATGGAGCTGCAGATGCCGTTCTGGTTCCTGCCCAAGGAGGTCGGCCTGAAGGGCGCGGTCTACGCCGATGCCGGCTCGCTCTGGGGTTACCAGGGGCCGACATCATGGTCGGCCACGGGCGAAGTCAACACGGCGGCCTGTCCGACCTGTGGACTGCAATATGACGACGGCAATGTGGTGCGGTCGTCGGTCGGTGTCGGCCTGATCTGGGCCTCGCCGTTCGGCCCGCTGCGCTTCGACTATGCCGTGCCGCTGTCGAAGGGCAAGTACGACACCGTGCAGGAGTTCAGGTTCGGCGGCGGCACGTCGTTCTGATCGGGCTGAGCACGCCGTGCGTCATGATGGATTCGACCTGTCCTGACGCAGGCGTTCGTTCGTGGCGCCGCCGGGACCTACGCCAGCCCGAGGCCGCCATCGACCGCGATGACCTGACCGGTCGTCCATGCCGAGGCGGATCCGGCGAGCCGCACGATCCATTCCGCGACGTCATCGGGCACGCCGCGGCGGCCGAGCGGTATGCGTGCGCGCTCGTGCTCCTTGATGGCCTCGGCCTGTTGTGACGAGAGGCCCATCATTCCGGTGAGCGCGCCCGATTCCGTCGGACCGGCCGCAACGGCATTCACCCTCACGCCGACCGGCGCAAGCTCCAATGCCCAGCAGCGGGTCAGGTGTTCCAACGCTGCCTTGCTGGCAGCGTAATGGGACAATTGGGCGGCGGGCCTGTGGCCGAAGGTGCTGGAGACGTTGATGATCGTGCCGCGTGTCTCCTTCAGATGCGGGAGCGCGGCAGCGGCGAGCAGGCTTGGGCCGAGCACGTTGACGGAGAAGATGTCCGTGATCCGTTCGGCCGTTGCATCCGCCAGCGGAAGGATCGCGCCGGCACCGGCGTTGTTGACCAAGGCGTCCACACGGCCCCAGAGGTCGATGGTCTTCGCGACCGTGTGCCTTGCGTCGTCGGCGGAGGCGGCATCCGCAACGATCCCCACAATGTTCTCGTGTTCGGCGACCGTGTCCTCGATCGGACTGGGGCGGCGGCCCGTGATCAACACCCTGTCGCCTTGCCTGGCGAAACGCAGCGCCGCCGCCCGGCCGATGCCTGAGCTGCCGCCCGTCACGATGATGACCTTTGCACTCTGCATGTTCGATCTCCGATTGCGGTTTGGTGGTTCGTTGCGAGCCCAGGAACGGTCGATCCTGAGCGGGCCGCGTCCTCGACGGGCGCGGCCCTTGTGCGAGCGGTGATCAGAGCTCGGTCACGCGTTCCGGATCGGCCGCGGCCAGCGCTGCGGCGCGTTCGGCCCGGGGCGGGTAGATCCAGACGGTATTGATCTCCTGCTTGGTCTTCTTGGCGGTTTCGCCGACCATCTCCACCGTCCGCTCCCAGCCGCGCGTGAACAGCGCGCCGGCTTCTCCGAGGTCGAGGCAGGTGACATAGGCCTTCTGATGATAGCGCCTGGTCGACACGCCCAGGAGTTCGGCGGCGGCGTTGTTGCCGGCGAAGGCGCCCATCCGCGTCGCGTGCTGGCACGACATCAGCGCGTAATTGCCGACATCGTCGCATGCCGCGCGGGCGGCATCGCCGGTGGCAAAGACCCCGGCTACCGCGGGCACGCGCAGATCGCGGTCGACCAGCAGCCGGCCGAACTTGTCGCGTTCGGCAGGGATCTGCGCGGTCAGTGGAGCGGCACGAATGCCGGCCGCCCAGATCACGGTCGCGGCCTCAATGTGCTCGCCGCTCGACAGCGTGACGCCGGATTTGTCGAGCGAAGCGACGCCGGCGCCGAGCCGGGTCTCCACTCCGAGCTTGCGCAGCGCATCTTCGATGACGGGGCGCGGACCCGGGCCCATGTCGGGCGCAATCGCCTCGTTGCGATCGACGATGATCACGCGCGGCTTGGCGTCCCTGCCGAGAATCTGACGCAGGCGCGCAGGCATCTCGGTCGCTGCCTCGATGCCGGTGAACCCGCCGCCGGCAACCACGACGGTGTCGCGTGCGTTCGAGGCCGGCCGGTTCGCCAGCCCGTGCAGGTGCCGGTCGAGGGCGATCGCATCTTCGAGCTGGTCGACGCTGAAGCCGTGCTCGGCAAGGCCGGGAACGTTGGGACGGAACAGCCGGCTGCCGGTGGCCACGACCAGCCGGTCATAGGTAAGCTGCTTCCTTGCGCCCTCGGCCGCCGCGATCTCGACCACCTTGGATCTGGTGTCGATCGTCTCGGCACTGCCTTGCACGTAGACGACGTCGATCGCCTTCAGCACGTCCTGGAGCGGCGCCGTCAGCGTCTCGGGCTTCGACTCATAGAGCCGCGGGCGTACCACCAGCGTCGGCTCGGGTGCGACCAGCGCGATCTCGAGCTTCTCGGGCGAAACGCCGTGGATGTCGCGCAGCCGGGCGGCGGAGAGGGCCGCGTACATGCCGGCGAAGCCGGCACCAATGATCACGAGGCGCATGTCAATTACTCCTTGGTTGGGGTATTCGAGTGAAGGCGTGGGACTACGCCGTCACGAATTTGAGCAGGTCGGCGTTGATGATGTCGGGATGTGTCGTGCACACGCCGTGCGGCAGCAGGTCGTAGATCTTCAGGGTGCTGCGCTTCAGGAGCCTGGCCGACAGTGGGGCCGAGTCCGCCACAGGCACGATCTGGTCGTCGCCACCGTGCAGGATGAGAGTCGGCACGGTGATGCTCTTCAGGTCCTCGCTGAAGTCGGTCTCGGAGAAGGCTTTGATGCAGTCGTAATGCGCCTTGGCGCTGCCCGTCATGCCCTGGCGCCACCAATTCCAGATGATGGCTTGCGATGGCTCTGCGCCCGGCCGGTTGTAGCCGTAGAAGGGGCCGCTCGCGAAATCGAGATAGAACCGCGATCTGTTGGCGGCGAGCTGGCGGCGCAAGCCGTCGAACACGTCGATCGGCAGGCCGCCGGGATTGGCTTCCGTCTTCAGCATCAAGGGCGGCACGGCGCCGATGAGCACCAGCCTGGCCACGCGATCGCCGCCATGGCGCGCGACGTAGCGCGCGGCCTCGCCGCCGCCGGTGGAGTGGCCGACGTGGACGGTATTGCGAAGATCGAGATGCTTGACGACCGCTGCGACGTCGGCCGCGTAGTGGTCCATGTCGTGCCCGTCGCTCACCTGGCTCGAGCGGCCGTGCCCGCGTCGATCATGCGCGACGACGCGAAAGCCCTTGCCGAGGAAGTACAGCATCTGGGCGTCCCAGTCGTCGGAGCTCAGCGGCCAGCCGTGGTGAAAGAAGATCGGCTGCGCGGACTTCGGTCCCCAGTCCTTGTAGAAAATCCGCACGCCGTCAGTGGTGGTGACCGACGTGATGGCGCCGCTTCCTTCGGTGGGGCGAGGCGAAGCTTTCGTCTCCTCACCCGCCGCCGAGGTTGAGCGGACGGTCATCGAAGCCGCGTACATCAGGGTGGTCGCGAGAATTTTACGCCGCGAGGTGTTTGCAAGCCGATTGACAGAGCTGATCCAGGCCATTTGCTCGTTCCCGTTACATTGCTGTGGACGGGACGAACATTAGCGAACCGGCTGTGCCGGCGACCCAGCGCGATTGAGGTCATTGCAGCGCGATTGCTGCTAACGCAGTCGTCTGCGCCAATCGCTGGGGGTCTCGCCGGTCAGCTTCCTGAACGCAGCGGCAAAGGCGGTCTGCGAGGAATAACCGAGCGCCACTGCGATCGAGATCACCGACGCGTCGCTGTCGCGCAGCATGTTCATGGCCTGCTCGAGCCGGTGTTGGCGCAGCCAGGCGTGGGGCGAAAGCCCGGTGCTGTCCTTGAAGGCGCGGCAGAAGTGGAAGCGCGACAGGCCGGCGTCCGAAGCGAGCGCCGCGAGCGAGACGTCGGCATCGCTGTCCGAACGCAAGCGTTCGATCGCACGAAGCAGCATCTTTGGCGGCAAGCCACCCCTGGCCGGCTGAACCGACGCTGGCGAGCCGGTGTGCGCAACCAGGAGGCGCGTGGCCAGGAGGTCCGTCAGTTGTTGCCTGAACAGCGTATCCAGGGCGTCATTGCCCTCCAGGACGTCGGCCGCGCTGAGGAGCAACCGGGACGTAACGGGGTCGGGATGCGCCGTTCGTTCCAGAAGATTGATCGGCGTGGCGGTGTCGGCCTCGTCGGCGACGCGTTCGAGCGTTGCGTGAGGAAGATAGAGCTGAACGACATTGACAGGTTTTGGAATATCCCACCGGGAGCTCGATCCTTCTGGAATGACGATCACGACCCCGGGACGAAACGTTCCGATCGCCACCGATCGTCCCGACCGCCGCTCCATGCGTTGCAGCGTGCCGTTGTAGGCCATGATGACGTGGTGGTTCATCGGCTCGACGACCTCGTGCAACGGGTCGTGCATCCAGTGGGCGATGCCGGCACCGGAGGCGTCCAACGCCATGCGAAATGGTGTGGTCCCGAGCACACGCGCCATCTCGACATCGGCGCGACGCCGGTCGTCGCCCCCCCGGACATCGTGGCGCGTCTCCGGCGCGATGGGCGGCTCCTCCGGGGACTGTCGCAAAATGGGCTTGCTCATGGGCTTCCGTTCGTGTTGAGAGGGGGCGTTTACGCCGCGCCGTGCGYACCCATGGCACCTGCTTTCGGCGTGCTGCGATCATGAGCAGCGACAGCGGGAGATTGTCGTTCGCGACGTCAGGTCTGTTGCAACCCGAGTTCGAGCGTTCTAGGCGGCACGAGAGGTCCGCGTCTTTCCTGAAGCTGCGCCGCGTTGCCTGATTCTGCTTCGAGGGGACCCTTGCCCGGCGATGTGAGACGCCGTGACGCATTTCGTCGTGCGTTTGTGAAAAGTCGTGATGGGATTCAGTGGCGCGTGTGGGGGCGGAACCATGCTGGATTTGTTACAAAATTGTCTTGCTGGCCGYCCAGGCGCGCCGGGGCTGGCTACCGCTCGCTGCGTGGCCGAGCGTGGACAGCCGTTCGCGAATATCCGATAATGGGATCCTGAAGTTGCGGGGCTGTGGCCTGCCCTGGGAATTCCACAGAAAGGTTCTATCCGATGACGCAGGCCGGCGCTTATGGACAGCGGCTCGGGAAATTCCTCCGCCTCGAAGACGCTCCGCCCTCGCTGATCACGCGTTCGCTGCGCAGCACCGAGCTCGCGGTCACAGAAACCCGGAATGACAACCCGACGCCGGGTCTGTCCGGCTCGCTGACCGCCGAGGACGCCTTTCTCGTCAGCCTGAAGCTTCACGACTATCCGGACTGCGAGCTCTGGGAGAGCGGCAAATGCGTCATGAAGGCGGATGTCCACGCCGGGACGACGTATCTGTATGACCTCAAGCGCGACCCACGCTACGTCATCGACAAGCCGTTCCACTCACTTTTCTTCTACATCCCGCGGTCGGCCCTCGACGGCATCTCCGAACAGTCCGGCGCGCCGCGCGTGGACCAGCTCGATTGTCGTATCGGCATCGGCCATGACGACGCAGTCATCCGTCATATCGGCGCCTCGCTCCAGCAAGGGCTGCGGCGCCCGGACGAGACCAACCAGCTTTTCATCGATCACATGATGCTGGCGCTGACTGCACACGTCGCGCAGACCTATGGCGGGCTCGAACGCGTTACCGAATCCAGCCGCGGCGGTCTCGCCCCGTGGCAGGTGAGGCGCGCCTGCGACAGGCTCGAGTCCGACCTCGGGGGCAAGCTCGCATTGCAGACCATCGCGGCCGAGCTCGGCCTCTCGATCAGCCATTTTTCGCGCGCATTCCGCATCTCCACCGGACTGCCTCCGCATCAGTGGCTGCTGCATCAGCGCGTGAAAGCCGCCAAGCAGTTGATGAGCGTTCGCGACCTGCCGCTCTCGGAGATCGCGATATCGGCGGGATTCGCCAATCAAAGTCATTTTACGCGGATATTTTCCGCGCTGGTCGGCGTCAGCCCGGGCGCGTGGCGGCGCCAAACGCTAGGCGGTTCGGACGGCGTGAGGTGATCTCGGCAAACGCCGGGCGCCTGTTCCCGTCAGCGACGCTTCGCGAGTGAGATGGTGTAGGCGGCGCGCCGCGCCGCGAAAATCTCGTCCGGCGGATGGGCGATGCCATCGGCGAGATTTGCCGGATTGAAGATGGATGCGTCGCAGGCCTCGCTCGGCTCAAGCCCCGTGATGACGATCGTACCCAGCCGCACCTCTTCGCGATTGTCCTCGTCCGGCCAGCGCGCGGTCACGTCCATCGTGGGATCGCCGGGACGGTCGAGCAGGGCCATCACGTTGAACCGRACATTGCCGGCAGTGATCCGCTTGTGCAGATCATCGCGCAGGAAGTCGGCCGGCTTCGTCTCGGCCTCTTGCTCCGTCAGGGTGATGTCACCGCGGGCCGGAACGATCTTGAACTTGATGAAGCGCGTCTCTCCGTTTGTGTTCGTCGCCGGAAAGGCGTGTACGCCCCAATAGGTCGTGCCGGCAAAGCTGCCGGGCAGCGGACGCGCGGCGATATAGTCTGCCTGATGCAGCGTTTCCGGATTCGCCGCCGAGAACGCCTTGATCTTCTCGATCGCCGGTTTGCCATCGGATCCGGGAATGCGCACCGTGAGGAAGGCGAGCATCTGATCGAGCGTCCTGGCGAAATGCACCGGCGCGCTTTCTGCGAGAATGTCGGAGCGATGGCCGTCGTCGCCAAGCTTGAAGCTGAAGCCGCGCAGCACGAGGTTGTTGGTGTCAGCCACGTTGGGATTGCCGCCGCCCACCGAGAAGCGCGCCAGCACGCGCGAGGGCTTCGTGAAGCTGAGGGATCTGGTGATCTCCGCCGCGCGATCCGATGGGGCATAGGTCCCGCGAACGCACCAGCCTTTGGCAAAACTCGCGCGCACCTTCGGCGGATCGCCGGCGACCATCTTCAGCGCGTCGACGWTGGAGGCGGGCGTTGCTGCGCCGCCTGCGAGTTCGGACATAGGGGTGCCCCGGAGTCAGTCGTTTTCATCTATGCTGTAGACGTCATGAATGTCCGTCGTCTTTCCCAAAGCAATCATGTCTTGCTCATTCCGCTCAGCGAGTGAAGCGCGAGTTG
>NZ_JBFULT010000087.1:0-17418 GCF_054049755.1 Bradyrhizobium sp. P5_C11_2 | reverse complement strand
GTCCCGGTCCGGGACGTCGCGGCGCAAGAGCCCGTGCGCGAGGCGAAGCCCGCCGAAATCGCGCCTCGCGGCCAGCGCGAAGCCAAGGACATCACCTTCGGAGACTGGCAGAAACTGTGCTTCAAGCCGGGAGGCGCGCCGACGCTGTGCCGGACATCGATCACCGGCAAGTTTTCGACCGGCCAGGTCGCCGTGCGCGTGGACCTGATCGAGCGCGACGGCGACCGCTCTGCACGGCTGCAATTGTTCGTCCCGGTCGGCATGTATCTGAGGCAACCGGCCAAGCTGACAGTCGACCAAGGAAGTCCCCAGCTCGTGCCCTACACCTGGTGCCTCACCAACGCCTGCATCGCCGCGGACGTTGCGGATGCCAGGTTCATCACCGAGATGGAATCCGGGAAGGCATTGGTTCTCGAGGTGGTCGATTCCAACCTTCTGGCCGTAACGACGTCATTGCCGCTGGCGCAATTCGCCGCCGTCCATAAGGGTGCGCCGGCAAAAACGCTGGAGCAGGACATTGACGAATGAGACGTGCGATCGGCTTAGACGGCGCGGGTGCAGGCGCGTTCAACCGATTCAATAAACGTATTCGCCGCAAACGGCTTGGTCAGATAGGCAACGCATCCCGATTCGATCGCAGCCGACTGGTCCGCATGGTTGTCGTTGCCGGTGATGTAGATGACCGACACGGTAGCGCCCTCCTTCGCGAGCCTGCGGCGGAGAGCGATGCCGGATTCGCCGTTCAGGTTGATATCCAGAACGATGCAGCAGGCTTCGTCAAAGCGACCATGACTGAGCAGTGCGCTGGCCGATTCGAACGGTATTGCATTGAAGCCGCGCTCTCGAAGCAATCGCTCCATGCTTCGGCGCATGGATGAATCATCGTCCACGACGTAAATGGATTTGCGTGCGGACAAGAGACAGGCCTTCTCATTCTTCGAGAGGAATTGCCGCGGCGTTGCGAGCTGCGCGGCTTCTCACCAGTTCGTCTGCTGGTTCGGCCGGCAGAAACCCGACGATGTAAGCGGCCTTTGCCAGATTCTGTCAGGCTGTCATATTGTCCCTTGGTTCAGGTCACCCAATGGGAACCCAACCACACAGCGTAGACGCCGACAAAGTTCTTACGTCTCGTTGGGATCAAGCAGACCCAGCCGTTCAGCAATCGAAACCAGCTCAGCGAGCGAAGCTACCTGCATCTTCTCCATCACCTGATGGCGATGCGCCTTCACAGTGCGCTCGGTGGTCCCGAGCAGATATGCGACTTGCTTGTTGATCTTGCCCCGCACGATCAGATCGAAAACCTGCCGTTCGCGCGGCGTCAGTGACGTCAGGAGGGCCCGCAGCGAGTCGAGCCTGCTCCGTTGGTCGCGCAAAGTCTCTCGGCGCACCAATGCGCGTTCGATCACGTCGATCAATTGCTCGGACGATACCGGCTTGGTCAGAACATCCTCCGCGCCGGCCTTGATGGCGCGCACCGTCGTCGCCGTATCGGCATGCCCGGTGAGGAACACGATTGGAAGCGTCGAGCCAAGTTCTCCGAGGCGGGCCTGCAGTTCAGGTCCGCTCAGTCCCGGGATCTGCACGTCGAGCAGGATGCACGCCGGCTTGTCCGCATCCGGCAGATCGTCCAGCAATTGCTGTGCCGACGAGTAGGTCACGACCTCATAGCCCGCAAGCTTGAGCCGGCGCCCAACCGCCATCCGAAACGATTCGTCATCGTCCACGACGTAAACGAAACCTGACACTGTCCCCTCTTGAGCCACTCATACAAACACAGACAGATCGCGAAATCGTGACCAAGGCAACCCCGGGGAAGCCAATTGCCGCGCCGCAAGAACGCAATCACAATATACCGAATGACAGATAGCGAACGGCCTGACCGGGCTGTATTCACGGTCGATCGAACTGCCCCGTGACGCGCATCTCATTCCACGCACCAAATTGCCACTTTGTCCTTTGGTACAATGAACCTAGAGACAATGGCTTAAAAGGCCGATTTCATCGTAGACAACCCTTGCGGGAACTGGTCGGCGGCCCTTTCCCCATCGATGAAGTGATATCCGGACGACTATCGTGTCATCGTTGGCTTCGGGGGTTGGCCATGTTCGTACGCAACTCAGTCGATTCGTCTGCGCGTCTCCATTCGCTCCGCGAACTCGGGATGACCAGTGATTCAAATCCGATCATCAGTTTAAACGAATTTACGTACAAAAAAGGCACCGAGATCTACGGCGAGAAAGAGCCGGCGGAGTACGTCTATCAAGTCAAATCGGGCGCCGTGCGGAGCTACAAGCTGCTGTCTGACGGCCGTCGTCAGATTGGCGCGTTTCACCTGGTTGGCGACATCTTCGGGCTCGAGAACGGCAGCGAGCATAGATTCACCACGGAGGCGATCGTCGACACCACCGTACGCCTCGTCAGGCGGCAGAGCCTCGAACTCGTCGCCGAAGGCGATGCCATGGTTGCTCGAAACCTGCTCAGCATGACCACCTGCAACCTTCAGCATGCGGAAGACCACATGCTGCTGCTCGGCCGCAAGACGTCGCTGGAGCGGGTCGCGGCCTTCCTGCTGGAGATGGACAAGCGGCTAACGGCCGCAGGCGTCATGGCGCTGCCGATGTCGCGCCGCGATATCGCGGACTATCTTGGACTGACGCTGGAGACGGTGTCCCGCGCGCTGTCGCGGTTGCATGAGCTCGGCATTCTCGGCTTCATCGGCAACAACCAGCGCCAGATCATACTCCTGGACCGGAATCAGCTCGCTAGCCTCGATCTCCAGGGTTGAACCCCGCCGCCGGGATAGACGCGAGATGTTCGAGCGTCTTGCGCAGCACCTCGAACAGGACGGCGGTCGACCAGCCGAACATCAGGATGCCGTTCATCGCGGTCATCGGCCCCGTCAGCCGCCACCCCTCGACGGGTGTGATATCGCCATAGCCGAGCGTGGTGTAGTTCACGAAGGCGAAATACAGCAGATCGCTGCCCGCGGGCGCCGCGCCGACCACGGCGTAGGCCAGCGCCCAGATGAGAACCTCGACGGTGTGTGCGACCATCAAAATGACAGCAGTCGTGACCATCACGGCCATCAGGTGCGCGCGAGGCCGCGACGTATGCCGCAAACCCGCGGTGCGGGCGATGTCGATCGCCGCAACGGTCGCCAGCGCGTGGACCATGATGTTGATCACGCTGATGAAGGTGCCAAGCAGGAACTGAACCGCCATCGCGTGCCCCGGGCAGCCGCGCGGCTCAAGTCTTCGGCGTAAAGGCCCCGGTCGCCGCCTTCATCGCGGACTCGCCCATGCTCCTGGTCTGATCGGCAAGCAACCGCATCTGCTCCTGGAAGAAATCGGACTGGATCTTGAGGGCGTCCTGCACGTCCCTGGCCTGAACCAGCTTTTCGCCGAGGTCGAACGTCGCGGTGACGTTGCGCTGCATGTAGCCGCAGAACTCCTTGGCCTGGTTGGCAATCGGCAGCGGCGAGGCGCTCAGGCCCTTCTCCAGTTGCTCAAAATAATCCGCATTGGCCTTGCGCAGACGGCCGAGCGTGTCGGCCAGCATCGTGCGAATGCCCTCGGCGGATGGATTGATGTCGGCCATAGCGTCATTCCTCCTGGTTATGCTGCAAGTCCCCCGAACCATGCACCGAAATAGCCGGCGTAGAGCGCGGGCAGCTCGAGATTCATCGAATGCCCGACACCGGGCACAATGACGAGCCGGCAATCCGGCATCGCCTCGGCCATCCTGCGCAGGTCGGCACGCGGAATCCAGCCGTCCCGCTCGCCCCAGAGCACCAGATGCGAATGCCCGATATCGGGCATTCGGCGCTCCAACTCGCGGCTCTCCTTCTCACGCGTGAGATTGACGGGCGTGCCGATCCAGATGCCCTCGGAGACACCAAAGGTCTGGTCGATGATCCGGTCGAACAAGGCCTGGGTCTCCGCCAATCCGTCGCGGAATCGAGGGATCGCATTCGGCGCCATGCTTTCCGGTACGAACAGCGAAGAGGCGGCGGTCGCCATCACCGTCCGCGTCACCTCCTTGCTCGCCATCATCGCCCGAAACACCCCGATCTGATCGACGTTGAAGGACATGCCGAGCGGGGTGACCGGATCGAGCGCAAACACCCGTCCGAACCGGCGCGGCTGCATCAGCAGCATGCGGGCCGCGATGATGCCGCCGGTCGAATGCGTCGCGAGATGGCAGTATCCGATATCCAGCGTATCCAGCGCCGCCAGCATATCCTCGGCATGCTGCTGCATCGTATAGTTGGTGTAGTCGACCGCGGGCTTCGGCCGGTCGCTGTCGCCGCAGCCGCGCCAGTCGATCCCGATGACGCGCAGGCCGGAGGGAAACAACGGGGCGGCAAGCTCGATCCAGTCCTTGCTGGCGAGATTGCCGTGGATGAAGACGACGGTGATGTCGCCCTCGCCCCACTCTCGCCAGCCCAGCTGGACTTCGCCCGCCTGCACCCTCGGCATGAAACGGTCCTACTTGTTCAGCCCGGCGGTGGGCGCCGCACCCGCCGGCGTCGGTGCCACCGGCAGGGCCGACACCACCGAGCCCTTGATCATGCGGTCGGTCCCGAGCGGCGACGAGGTGTCGACGCTTCCCTTGGTCACGAAATCGACGACGTCGACCGGGTATTCGACCGGGTTGTCGGTGTGGATGAAGTGCCCGGTCTCCGGGTAGATCTTGAGGATCGGCCGGTTGCCCGCATTGGTCATGCGCGTCATGAACGGCGTGATGGCGTCGCGGCCGAGATCGGTCAGCCCGTTGAACGCGGGCGTCGGGATGAACGGTTCCTTGTCACCGAACGCGAGGAAGATCGGCGCCTTGATCTGCGTGAGCCGCTCGTACAGGTTCTTCGGATCATCCTGCTGCAGCTCCGCCCCGATCGTATAGATGTCGTAGATGAAGATGTTGCACCACTGCTCGAGCTCTTTCGGATTGCCCTTGGTCAGCCCGACGCGCTGCTCGGTGTGGAGGCGGGCATATTCGCTGTCGCTGAAGAAATAGCCGCTCTTCGCCGCAGAGACAGCGCCCGTCTCCGGGTCGCGCTTCTTGAAATAGAAGAAGTCACGGATGTTTTGCTCGTCGCGTGCCTTCTCCGCGGCCAGGATCCCGGTCTGGTCCCAGGTCTGCCGCCACTTGTCGAAGTCGTGGTCGAAGGCCGGGTCGAACAGCGGCGCCTTCTTGCCCTTGGCGATGGTGATGTCGCGCGGGTATTCCTCGAGACCCGACGGCGCCTCCAGCGCTAGCCCCTGCACCGCATCCGGCCAGGTCAAGGCGTAACCCATCACGAACTGGCCGCCGAGCGAATGGCCGAGATAATAGGCCTTCTTGACGCCGAGCTGGTTGACCACGAGGTCGTAGACCACCTCGCGCATGTCCTGCATGGTACGCGCCGGGCTCTTGTCGAGATTGCCGGGCCCGGACATGCCGTAATGCGGCAGGTCGGGCACGATCACGCGCAGGCCGCTGCGCAGCGCATATTGCATGATGTTGCCGTAATGGCCGCCGAAGGCGCCCTTGCCATGGATGATGACGAGGACCTTCGGATCCTTGTCGGTGCCGGCATATTCGTCCATGTAGCCGATCTGCCAGGCGTTACCGCTCTTGTCCTTGGCGTTGGCGTATTTGACCGGGTAGGGATAGGTGACGAACTCCTTCCAGAACGACTTTTTCGGATCGATGTTCTCGGCCACGCCGGGCACGCGATAGTTCTTGTCGACGAATTTCTGCGCACGGTCGAGGCTTGCCACATCGTCCATGAAGGCGACGAACTTCGGATCGTTCTTGCGCTGGTTGATGATCGGGAACACGCCGTAATGGGCGACCGGGCTCTCCTGCGCGATCAGATCCGCGCCCGGCACGCGATCGACGGCCTTCTGGGCGAGCTTGAAGTTCAGCCAGAGATCGTTGGTGATGTGCATCACCAGCGTGCGGGCCTGGATGCGGCCGAGATAGGGATTGATGTTGTGGGTCTCGCCGACGCGGTTGCGCCAGACGAGATCGACGGCGTCGTAGAGCTTGGCACGGTTGATGACGTTCAGCCCGGCCTTCTCGTTCGGCGGATCCCAGTAGAAGATCTCGGGCTGGACTGCGGTCCAGTTCTGGGTCGTGCGAAAGGCAAAGTCGTAGCCCGTCATGCCCAGGATCGACCAGCCGAACGCGACGCCCGGCACCGGATGCTTCTCTTTGGGCAGCTTATAATAGTCGCCGTTGGACGCCTGCCAGACGGGATCGGATTCGATCGCGGCCGTCATCATCTGGAAGGTCCAGTTGCCGACGGGATCCTCGCCGTCCGACTGCGTGGTGCCGCCGATCGGCATCAGCGCGTTGATGTATTCCGGATGCATCACGCCCCAGACATAGGTCTGGGTACCGCCCATCGACACGCCCGACACAAGGGCAACGCGCGCGACCTTCAGCCCGTCGCGCAGCAGCCGGTAGTTGGCCTGGACCATGTCATAGTAGCTGTACTGCGGAAACTTGATGCCGAGTCCGTCGGACGGCTTGCTGGCGCCCCAGGTCCCGAGCGGATCGACCATGATGACGTAGTAACGATCGGTATCGATCGGCCGGCCCGGGCCAATGATGGGCACGGTGCCCGACAAGGCGGCGCCCTTGACCCACTGCTCATACATGTCGGTGGAATCGCCGGAATAATACGAGTTGATGACGATGGCATTGGTGATCTCGCCGGCGGCGTTGCGCCGCGGCGTGCCCACCGCGATATAGGCCGTGCGCAGCTTGCCGGCACCGAGAGATTCCAGCGTCACGCCGCCCTCGCCGCCGTTCTCCCATTTGGAGGGATCGGAGAGATCGTACTTTCCGCCAAGCCGGAAATTCGCGATCTCGTAGGTCTTCTTCAGCCCGTCGTGCTGTATCTGCGACGAACGGCGCGTGAACGGCTGCGMCACCGCGAGCGAGGTCCCGATCAACAGCAACAGCAGGCTGACGAGATATCGCCGCATGGCTTGTCTTCCGATCATGGCGAATTCCTCCGGCAGGATCTTGATTTTGCCGGACGCTAGGAGCGGTGGCGGTGCGCTCCTTGATCTACCGCAAGGGAATCCGCGGCGCTCGCGCGAGACTTTCGGCAGCGAATGTCATGCCGGGTCGCCGCGATGCCCTTCCTCACCCACGGCCCCTACCGGATCCGGTATGAGCTCAACGGTCCCGCCACGGCGCCGGCCTACGTGCTGGTCAACGGACTGACCCAATATTCCGAATTGTGGGCCGCCTATCGCGACGCGCTCATCGCGCGAGGGTTTCGCGTCGCGACATTCGATCTGCTCGGCCAAGGCGCGTCCGACAAGCCCGCGCTTTTCATCAATCAGGACGACCATGTCCTGGCGCTGCGTCGCCTGATCGACGCGCTCGGCGACGGCCCGGTCTTCCTCGGCGGAATCAGCTTCGGCGGCCTGATCGCGCTGCGCTATGCCGTCGAGCATGGCGAGCGCCTCTCAGGGCTGGTGCCGATGAGCTGCTTTGCCGAGCTTTCGCCTCAACTTCTACTGATCGGCAACGCCCTGCGCACCGGGCTGATCCTGGGCGGCACCGGCTATCTCCAGGATCTGCTGCTGCCTATGAACCTGTCTGATGAATGGCTGAAGCCGCTCCTGGACAAGCTCGGCAGCGTCAAGCGGCAGGGCTGGCTGGTCAACGACGTCTATGCGCTTCAGAACCTGATGGAATCATTCCTCGACTTCCAGCCGCTGACGCCGCGGCTCTCGTCGATCGCGGTTCCGACGATGATCCTGAACGGCGAGTTCGACTTCCTGACGCCGCGCGCCCTGCACGAGACCTTGCGGGTCGAAATCCCCGACAGCACGCTCGTGATCATTCCGCGGTCCTATCACGCCTTTACGCTGGAGAAGGGCGCGCTGACGGCCGACCTGCTCGCGCGCTTCGCGGAGGACGTGCTGGCCGGACGCTGGCATGGCAACAAGACGGTCTGGATTGCACCGGAAGATCCTGGCGGCGAGCTCACTCCGTTTCCAGCCGGCTACGATCATCTGCGCGCCATTCCTGTGCCGGGGACGGCGACATGAGCGGATTTTTCGGGCCGCTCGATTCCGAAGGTCGGGTGCCGCCGCACCAGCAGACGCGCGTCGCCGCATTCCTGATCTCGGCCCATGGCGCCCTGGCACGACAGTTCGCCCTCACCCTTCCCCTCAAGCTCGAAGCCGCCTGGCAGACCGAATTGAATGCGCAGTTCTACCGTGAGAGCGAGATCGTCTCGCTTCTGATGCGCGCGACCGCGTGGGTGCCCGACCTTGCCCTGTGTTACGTGGCCGCATCCTGGGAGACCGCCTGGTTTCCGACGCCGACCGAAGGCATACCCGATCGCTCTCTTGGGCAAGCGGTCCACCTCGCCACGCTCGCGCATGCCGTTCACGCCGGGATCCGGCCGGCGGCCCTGCTGCCGATCGAGGCGAACGCGGACGATCCCTTCGTCATGGCACTGCGCCGCATCGAATTCGAAAGCGGCCGGCTGTTGCAGGCCCAGATCCTGTTTCTGAAAGGGCCCGACCTGACGCCCTTCCGCGACGCCGTCAGCGCGGCCCTCGAACGACGCCACGCCGAGGTCCGCAAACTCTGGAACGACGCGCTCGAAAGCGTGGGAATCGCCGTCGACGAATGATGCGGAGCCTTGACGCAGATCAAGGCAACGTGGCCGCCGCCCGCCAACGTTCGTTGACCGCACCCTCTGCGCGCGCCGACCGGAGTTCTCGTCATGAAGGCCGTTTCCGTCGAAGAAGCCGTCGCAATGATCCCGGCCGGCGCGAGCATCATGGTCGGCGGGTTCATGGGTGTCGGAACGCCGGAACGCCTGCTCGACGAAATGGTGCGGCAGAGGAAGACGGGCCTGTCATTGATCTGCAACGACGCGGCGGTCCCCGGCAAGGGCGTCGGCAAGCTGTTCGACGCCGCGCTGGTCTCACGGTTGACCGCAACGCATATCGGCCTCAATCCGAAGGCGCAGCAGCAGATGCTGGCCAACACGATCGCCGTCGATCTGATTCCCCAGGGCACATTCGTCGAGCGCATTCGCGCCGGTGGATGCGGCCTGGGCGGCGTCCTGACGCCGACCGGCGTCGGCACGTTGGTCGCGGAAGGCAAGCGCCAGATCGAGGTCGACGGCAAGCCATACCTGCTGGAAACGGCGTTGCATGCGCAGTTCGCGCTGGTGCACGCCTTTCTGGCCGACCACCTCGGCAACCTCGCCTACGCCCTGACGTCCCGCAACTTCAACCCAGTCATGGCGATGGCCGCCGATACCGTGATCGTCACGGCGGAGAACATCGTGCCAGTCGGCGTGATCGCGCCGGACCATGTCGTGACGCCCGCACCACTCGTCGACTACCTCATCACGAACGGGTGACGTCATGGACCCGCAGACCATTATCGCCCGGCGCGTCGCCAAGGAGCTCAGAAACGGCGACCTCGTCAATCTCGGCATCGGCATTCCGACGCTGGTCGCGAACTACGTTCCGAGCGGCCTGAAGGTGTTCTTCCAATCGGAAAACGGGCTGATCGGTACCGGACCGATTCCCGAGCAAGGCATGGCGCATCCGACACTGACCGACGCCGGCGGACGCCCGATCAGCGCGCTGCCCGGCGCTTCGACCTTCGACAGCGCGATGTCGTTCGGACTGATCCGCGGCGGCCATGTCGATGTCACCGTGCTCGGCGGCCTTCAGGTCGACGCGCACGGCCACCTCGCCAACTGGATGATCCCCGGCAAGATGGTGCCCGGCATGGGCGGCGCGATGGATCTCGTCACCGGCGCCAAGCGGGTCATTGTCGCCATGCAGCATGCGGCAAAGGGCAAGTCGAAGATCGTCGCGAAATGCTCGTTGCCGCTCMCCTCGGTGCGGCCCGTGAACCTTGTGGTCACCGACATGGCGGTGATCGGCTTCTCCGGCGGCAAGGCGACGCTGCTTGAGACCGCGCCGGGCGTCACTATCGGCGAAGTCATGGCGGTGACGGAGGCCGACCTCGTCCTGCTCGACGACACCCCGGAAATGATGATTTGACGAGGTGCGGACATGCGGATATTCGGCGATTTCAACGAGATCAAATCCGCGGTCGGCACCGAGATCGGCGCCAGCGACTGGATCGAGGTCACGCAGGATCGGATCAACAGGTTTGCGGAAGCGACCTGCGACGAGCAATGGATCCATGTCGACCAGGAGCGCGCCAGCAGGGAATTGCCCGGCGGCACCACTATCGCCCATGGCCTGCTGTCACTGGCGCTGGCGCCGATGTTCATCCGCTCGGTGATGGGCTTGACCGGTCTGCGCAACACCCTGAACTACGGCGCCGACCGGATCAGGTACCTGTCGCCCGTGCCGGCGGGTTCAAAGCTGCGCGGCCGCGTGACCGTCGCCGAAGCCGAGGACGTGCCGCCCGACGGCCTGCGCGTGAACTATCATCTCGTGATCGAGATCGAAGGCGGAAAACGCCCGGCCTGCGTCGCCGAACTGATCGCCCTGCACTATCGCTGAACGGCGCGCCGGTCTCCTTCAATCGATGATGTGGTAGCCGCCGTCGATGTAGAGAACGCTGCCCGTGATCAGCTTGGCACCGTCGAGGGCCAGGAATGCCGTGGCGTTGCCGACGTCGTCGATGCTGACGAGGCTGCGCGCCGGCGCCTTGGATTGCGCCTTGTCCATCAGCTCGTCGAATTCCGGGATGCCCGACGCGGCGCGCGTGGCGAGCGGCCCGGGCGAGATCGCGTGCACGCGGATGCCTTTCGGGCCCAGTTCCGCGGCCATGTAGCGGACGGACGCTTCGAGCGCCGCTTTCGCCACACCCATCACGTTGTAGTTCTCGACCACCATCTGGCTGCCGTAATAGGTCATGGTGAACATCGTGCCGCCGCTCTTCATGAGCGGCTCGGCCAAATGCGCCATGCGCATGAACGACCAGCATGAGACCTCCATCGTCTTCAGGAAGCCGTCGCGGCCGACATCCACCACGCGTCCGTGCAAGGCTTCCTTGGGCGAAAAAGCGATCGAGTGCAGCAGGAAATCGAGCCGCCCCCAGTCCTTCTCGATCCGGGCGAACACCTCCTCGGTCTGCCCCTCGACCATCACGTCCAGCGGCATGAAGATCGGCGCCTCCAGCGCCTGCGCAAGCGGCTCGACATGCTTCCTGGCGCGATCATTGAGGTAGGTCACCGCGATATCCGCTCCGAGCGCGCGAAACGCCCTGGCACATCCCCATGCGATCGATTGATCGTTGGCGATGCCGACGACGAGGCCCTTCTTGCCCTTGAGGGCAACCTTGGTTTCCGGAAATGCGGGAATCATGACGCTCTCTCATGTCTGGGGGTGGACGATGGCGCGCTCATCAGCAACGTCAGCGTATGTTGTGCGATCATCAGCTCTTCGTCGGTCGGCACGACGTAGACGGGAATGAGGCTGTGCGAGTGCGATATCAGCCGCGAATGACGGGCGTTCTCGCCCTGATCGAGACCGACGCCCAGCCATCCGAGTTGATCGCAGACGCGCGCGCGGATGCCGGCGGAGTTCTCGCCGATGCCGGCCGTGAAGACAAAGGCATCCAGGCCCTGCAAGGCGGCCGCGAGCATGCCGGCGTTGAGGCCGATGCGATAGACGAAATAGTCGATCGCCAGCTTGGCGTTGAGGCTGTCGCTGGCTTCGAGCTCCCGCATGTCGTTGCTGACGCCGGATAGTCCCTTCAGGCCGCAATCGCGATAGAGGAAATTCTGGACATTGGACGCGGACATTCCCTTTTCGGAGATGAGGTAGAGCACGACACCCGGGTCGATCTGACCCGGGCGTGTTCCCATCGGGAGCCCGTCGAGGGCGGTGAAGCCCATGGTGCTCTCGACGCTCCGTCCCCCGTTCAGCCCACACATCGAGGCGCCGCTCCCGAGATGCGCCACGATCACCCGGCCCATCGCAATCTTCGGCGCGATCATCGGCAAGGTCTTCGCAATGTATTCGTAGGAGAGACCGTGAAACCCGTAGCGTCGCACACCCTCGGCATGAAGCTGATGCGGAATCGCATAATGGTCGGCGACCGCGCTATGCGTGCGATGAAATGCGGTATCGAAGCAGGCGACCTGCGGAAGGGCCGGGAAATTGGCAAGGATCGATCGGATCGGAGCCAGATTGTGCGGCTGATGCAGCGGCGCCAGCGCGATGAACCGTTCCAGGCGCGTCACGACAGCATGGTCGATCCGCACGGGCCGGTCGTAATCCGGTCCGCCGTGAACGACGCGGTGGCCGACGGCGATCGGATGGATGCGAAGCTCGTCCCGCAGCCAGGTCCCGGCGATGTCCATCGCGGCCGGAACGTCCGGCACCGCCTCGATCGGATAGGCGCGATCGGCAAGCGGATCGCCGCCGGTTCCGCTTGCCCGCAAGCGCGGACGGCTGCCGATGCCGTCCATCTGTCCCTTGAGCTGCCGTCGCAGCGTTCCTTCGCCCTCGATCGAATAGATCTGGAACTTGACGCTGGAGGAGCCTGCATTGACGACAAGGATGGTGTCCATGGCGCTCACGCGGCGATCGTTGGAGCATGCTGGCGCCGCGCGTGGGCATAGAGCGCGGCCACCGCGCAGGAGGCCATCCTCGCGCGCGCCGAATCCGCGCGCGACGTCAGGACGACGGGCACCCGGGCTCCGAGCACGATGCCGGCGCCGTCCGCCTTGGCGAAATAGGCCAGGTTCTTCGCCAGCATGTTGCCGGACTCAAGGTCGGGAACGACCAGGATCTGCGCCCGGCCGGCGACTTCGGACTTGATCCCCTTGATCCGCGCCGCCTCCATATCGATGGCGTTGTCGAACGCCAGCGGTCCGTCGAGCAGCCCCCCGGTGATCTGGCCGCGATCGGCCATCTTGCAGAGTGCCGCGGCCTCGATCGTGGACGGAATCTTCGAGGTCACCGTTTCAACGGCTGACAGGATGGCCACGCGCGGCGATTTGCCGAAGCCGGCTTCCACGTACAGATCGATCGCGTTCTGGATGATGTCCCGTTTGGCGTCGAGGTCGGGAAAGATGTTGATGGCCGCATCCGTCACAAAGATGGTTTCGGCGTAGGCCGGAACGTCCATCACGAAAACATGGCTGATGCGACGGCCGGTGCGCAGGCCGCCCACCTTGGCGGTGACGGCGCGCATCAGCTCGTCGGTGTGCAGGCTGCCCTTCATCAGCAGTTCGCCCTTGCCGGCATGGACCAGCTCGACGCCCCGGGCCGCAGATTCGTCGCTGTGCGCGGCATCGACGATCTCGAAGGCGGCAACATCGAGATCGTGCCTTGCGGCGGTATCCCGGATCTTCCTGTCGGGCCCGACCAGGATCGGCCGGATGATGCCGGCCTGTGCACTTTCGACGGCGCCACGCAACGACGTCTCATCGCAGGGATGCACGACGACGGTCGGGGCCGGCGGCACCGCCCTCGCGGCCGCGATCAAGCGGTCGTATTTGCTCGGAGACTGTGTCTGGGCCGCGTCGGCTGACATGAGACCGCTCCTTCCTGCCAATGTTACGACGCCTTCGCCTTGGGATCGAAAGGGGCGACGTTCGACGCCCTCCCCGAGGTATCGCCGACATCGAGACCGAACAGCGTCGCGACCCGCTGCAAGCGGTTCGCGCGCTCGCCCGTGATCTCCTCGCTGGCCGACAGGACCTCACTCATCGCCGCGAAGGCCGCGCGGCGACGGTCGACGTCATCGGGCAACAACTTCGGAATGGCGGCCAACGCTGCCTCCCGATCAAGCAGCAGCATGAAGAATTGCTCGCGTACCAGCATCTTGAACTCGGGTAACGTCAGTCGTGCCTCGCTGTAGTCCCGACGAACCTGACGCAGCGCCTCGATGCTTCGCTCGTCCACCATTCCCCTCGCCGACCCGACGTAGAGCAGGGCACGAATGGCCGCTTCTCGAAGTCCGCCTTCGCCGATCCTGGATTTGAGCTCGGCGATCCGCTTGTCGAGCATGGCACGATGTTCGGCCGGCATCTCTCGCGCGCGCGACGGTTCGGCCTTCGGATCTATGCCGACCGCCGCCTGGAGCACCGGTGAGCCATAGACGTTGAGGAAGATCGCCTCGCTCAGCGCCTCCTGCGAATCGCGCCAGCTGTCCAGGGCATGAACGATCTGCTTGGAAAACTGCTCCTGAAACGCCAGGAAGGGATTGTCCTTCGAAACCGGCCTGCGGTTCTCTTCCACCCCTTCCGCCGCCGACTTCACCGCGGTCATCCACGGATTCTGGCTGCTGAATGCCTCATACTGCGTCCGCAGCGGATGCAGATGGCGCATCAACTCCGCCGTCTGCGGCGCGACCATGCCCTTGATCCAGGGGTGGACGAACTTCTGATAGGTGGCGAGATTGAGTTCCGAGACGCGCTTGGCGGCGGCGAAGCGCCGCTGGTCCTCGGGCGAATTGCCGCCCATGGCGCGGATGTCGTCGAGCGCCCGCGCCTCGCAGCGCATCACCCACTGGCCGACGGCGAGATCCGCATTGGTGGTCTCGGCCCCCTTGGCTTCGAAGGTCGCCTCGTACAGGCCGGGCGGCAGCACGTCGATCAGATCGATGTTGCTGGAAAACTCCGCGTGCTCCTTCTTGGCGACGCCGCCGGAGACAAAGATGCCGAGATGGCCGATGCTTTCGTGAACGGTGTAGACGATCGTCTGCCCATAGGCCCTGATATCGTCGACGTCGGCGTAGCAATCGAGGATCCAGCCCAGCGCCTGCTGTGGCGGCGTGATGTTGTCGCCCTTCGAGCAAAACACCACGATTGGGGACCTGATGTTGCGCAGGTCCACACTCGCGCCATCCGACATCCTGATATTGCCCGCGGCGAGGTTGTTGCCGACGAAGAGCTCGTCGACGATGAACTGGATCTCCTCGGCGTTGAGATTGACGTGTCCGCCCCACCAGCGCTCGAACTCGAGATAGCGCTCGGCCTCGGTGTCGACCTTGGAATAGACGTTATACTGCTTGGTCCAGAGCGTGTTCGAAGGATTCTGGCTCTCGAAGTTCTGCACCAGCCAGGCACCATCGAACTTGCCGGCGCCGAGATCGCTGACGAGCGCCGTCAGCCAGCTTCCGCCCAACAGGCCGCCCGAATAGCGCATCGGGTATTTGCCGTGCACGCCCTCCCAATAGGCGAGCGGCGCACCGGCGATGATCAGCGGTCCGAACAGCTCAGGCCGCAGTGACGCTAGGATCATGACGGCCCAGCCGGCCTGACAATTGCCGATCACGCAGGGCTTGCCGTCTGCTTCCGGATGGCGGCTGATCACCGTCTCGATGAACAGCGCCTCGGCGTGCGCGATGCGCTCGATGGTTTGTCCCGGCATGGGTTCCGGCAGGAAGCCGATGAAGTAACAGGGGTGACCCGCCTTCATCGCGACGCCGATCTCGCTGTCGGCCTTGAATCCGCCGATGCCGGGACCATGTCCGGCGCGCGGATCGATCACCACGAACGGGCGTCGTGCTGGATCGATCTCGACATCCTTGGGCGGGATGATGCGGACCAGCGCGTAATTGACCGGCTCATCGAGCTTTCGCCCGTCGATGATCAGCTCGGCGGCATATTGCAGGACGTGCGGCGCGGTCTGGGCGACGTGCTCCCGATACTGGTCGCCGCGCCGTCGCATGACGTCGAGAAACAGGATGCTTCGTTGTCCGGCATCGACCATGTATTCGACTGCCGAAGCGACAAGTCCGGACATCGGACCACCGGGTAACGCGGGCATTTCCATGGACATGGTCCGACCTCATCGTCGTATCGATTCATTCAACGGCCGTCGCACCCGCCAGCGTTGACATAGGTCAACGCTCGACCGCCAGCTGCGGCGGCGGAACACGTTCGGTACGGATCCAGGCGACCGTCAGCTCCCAGGCCACCGACAGAATGATCGGTCCAATGAACAGGCCGATGATGCCATGGACGAGGGTTCCGCCGATCACCCCGATCAGGATGACGAGTGCGGGCGTGGTCAGGCCGCGCCCCATCACCAGCGGTTTCAGGATGTTATCGAGCACCGATACGAACACGAGAAATACCGTCAGCAGAAGTGCGATCGGAAATTCCTTGTCGGTCCATATCCAGATGATGACGGGCAGGATGACGATCGTCCCGCCGATCTGCACGATCGACAGCAACAGCACCACGAACGCCAGCAGTCCCGCGCCGCCGATGCCGGCCAGCTTGAACCCGATACCGGCCAGCAGGGATTGGACGATCGCGACGCCGATCACACCCTGGGCAACCGCACGGATGGTGGCACCGGCGAGGTCGAGAAAGTGTTCGCTCTGGTCCGGCACGATCCGTGACAGAAAATCGCGACCCGCAGCCACAAGCTGCGGGCCATACGGAAACAGGACGCCGGCCACGACCACGGACAGCAGGAATTTCACCGTTCCCACACCGGCATTGCCGGCAAATCCGAGCAAAGTCGTCGCGAAGGGCTTGAGATACGGCACGACCTCGCGCAAAAGCGAGCGAAGATTGGTCGAGGCCTGATCCCAGAGATCGAACAGCTGAGGCCCGACGAGAGGCCAATCCTTGATCGATCGAGGTGGCAAGGGAACCAGCACCTCGCCCGCTGTCATTTGCTCGGCAAGATCCCTGATCCCATCGACTGCACCCATGCCGAGCCAGGTCGCGGGTCCGATGACAATGGCGAGACTGATGAGGGTGAGGATCGCTGCCGCAAGCTTCAGCCGGCCGCCAAGGATTTTGGCAAGGCGCTGAAATACCGGATTGAGCGCGACGGCGAGCACGACGCTCCAGGCCAGGATCGGCACAAACGGACGGATCAGGAGCAGTGTCCAGACGATCAGGACCGCGAGCAAACCCAGCCGGATCACAAGCTGGATGATCTCGTCTCCGGAGATGATCTGGCGGACTGTTCTCACGGACGCGCCTTCAGCCATGCCCACGTATGTTGCAGGCAAGCCTAGTCACCGCTCTCGCGCGGCGATCTTGATCCAGATCAAGCGAGCGCCGCGGTCGGCAGCTGTTATGGCTGCGGTCCCGACAGGTTCATCTCACGCTCGGCCCGAAATACGTTGCCATAAAGACTTGCGATCCACTGGCGGCCGCGCGACGTCACGTTGAGATAACGTATCGCCGTCTGGATTTGCGGAGCGACATTGGTCCAGTAGAACTGCGGATATTTGTAGACGATGTCCGCCGGCGTCGCGTAGCCCAGCGTCTTGTTGAGCCCGATCTCCTCGAATTCGTGAAACAGCGCATTCGACTTTCTCAGATAGTTGGGATCGCCGAGCTGGCCGATCRGATCGGCGGCCCGCAGCAGCAATCCCTCCTCCTCGATCAGGCTGTCATTCGAGGACATCGTGTAGGGAAACCTTGTATATTCGATGGCACGGGCCACCCGGTCCGCATCCAGTTCTTCAACGGAATCC
>NZ_JBFULT010000086.1:0-17510 GCF_054049755.1 Bradyrhizobium sp. P5_C11_2 | reverse complement strand
GGACAATTGGGCGCCGCGTCGTTTCGCCCGTAAGCAAGCCGGGAGGTGCCCATGGCCGCCGTTTATTCCGACCTCGCCGGCAAGGTCGTTCTCGTCACCGGTGGTGCATCGGGAATTGGCGCTGCGATCGTGCGGAGCTTTGCGCAACAGAAATCCAATGTGGTGTTCTTCGACATCAAGGCCGACGAGGGCCAACGCCTGGCGCGCGAGCTGTCGGATCAGGATCTCCGCGCGCATTTCCAGCGCGTCGACCTGACTGACATCGCCGCGTTGCGCGCTGGCGTCGCGGAAGCGCGCAACGCGCATGGTGCGATCAACATCCTCATCAACAACGCCGCGCACGACGAACGGCACAAGACCGAGGAGATGACGCCGGAGTATTGGGACGACCGCATCGCGGTGAACCTGAAGCACCAGTTCTTTGCGGCGCAAGCCGTGTTGCCGGACATGAAGGCGGCGAATGCCGGTGCCATCATCAATTTCGGCTCGGTGTCGTGGATGGCCGGACAAGGCGGCATGGCCGCATACACGGCCAGCAAATCTGGCGTCGTCGGCCTCACGCGCTCCCTGGCCCGCGACTACGGTCCCTACAATATCCGGGTGAACGCGATCGCGCCGGGCTGGATCATGACCGAGCGCCAGCTCGAGAAATGGATGACGCCGGCGGGCGAGATCGAACTGCAGCAGCGACAGTGCCTGAAGCGCCGGCTGGTGCCGGACGAGGTTGCGAAATTCACCGTCTTCCTCGCCTCCGACGAAGCCTCCGCCTGCACCGCCCAGCACTACGTCGTCGATGGCGGCTGGGTGTGAGATGCTTTGAGATGGTGGCGGACCAGGGAGCGCCAAACCGGTCGTTCGGCATCCAGACCCGCTTTCGATAACCGCCGGCTCAAACGCTCAAATTTGCGTTTGATGGATTTCGTGCACACGCCGGCTTCCAATTACTTGAAAACCTGAGCTCGCGCCTCAATCCACCATGGGCGACCGCGCGGGGTAATTTATATGATATATCAATAGCTTATGCGAATTGAACGCACTCCGGCGAGAATCGATGGGCGTTCGATTGGTGTGAGAGGAGTAACCTACGACAGCAAAGCCCAAATTGGCGTCATCCGCGGCCCGCGGCTTGGCGGCGAGGTACCATGCCACCCTTTCGATGTCTTCTGAGTGGCAAAAATGCGACAAGGGCGCCTACGATTTGTTCAGCTTTCTAGTTTTTCCTAGCTTGTCGTTCCAGTCCTTGCCAAGCTGAAGCCAATTTCCCGGGGGGCCCCGCGACCGAATTGCTCGGAGAGGGGGGGAGGACCAAATTGTTTAGGCGCATTCTCTTTTCAGGTGCATTGTTTCTCCTTCCATGCAGCGGCGCCGTAGCGGAGCCGTTCTCGATCAACGACGCCTTGAAGCAGGCCGTTCACACCAATCCGGGGGTCGGCGAAGCGTCTGCCAACCGTCGTGCCACCGAGAGTGAGCTTCGTCAGACCCAGAGCACGCTTCTTCCGCAGGTGCGCGTGGAAGCGCGCTGGGGTCCCGAGAAATTTGACCAGAGCGCGGCCGTGTCGACCAGTACCGCCCTGCCCATTCCTGTCGCCGGGAATGGTTCGTGGCGAAACGGATCCCAGGAATCCGTCGTCGTGCGGCAAATCTTGTTCGACGGCTTCGCATCGATTCACGACATCTGGCGCCAGACGGCACGCGTTAATGCAGCCGCGTTCCGGGTGCGCGAGCGCACCGAGCTGATCGCTTTGGACGCAGCTGAAGCCTATATCGACGTGGTTCGCTATCTGCGGCTGGTGACGCTCGCCGAACAGAATGTCGCCGCCCATGAGAAGATATTCGCCAACGTCAATACCCGCTTTTCCGGCGGCCGCGCGGGTGAAGGCGATCTCGAACAGGCGCGCGAACGCGTTGAGAATGCGCGCGCAACACTCGCTGAATTCCGCCGCAGCCTGGACGAGTCCCGCGCCAAGTACCGCAAGGTCGTGGGACTTGAACCCCTCAACCTGCGTTTCCCGGGGCCTCTCGGCGGCTTGCCGTCGACCCGCGATGAGGCGCTCGCAACCACTGTGCGGTTCAATCCCACCATTCAGGCCGCGCAGTCGGACGCTGATGCGGCCAAGCATGCGTTTCGCGTGACTGACGGCGCCTTTGTTCCGACCTTCTCGCTCGAGGGCCGGGCGACACACAACGACAATACCTATCCTTACCTCGGCGTCACTCACGACGACTACAGCGGCAAGGTCGTGATGTCCTGGGATGTCTTCCGGGGCGGTCAGGATGTCTGGCGGYGATCCGAGATGGCCGAACGCTACGTCGAAAGCACTGCGCGCCACGCGCGTCTCCAGCGCGATGCCATCGAGTCCATCGATAAGGCCTGGGCGGCCCGCACGGTCACGGCGACACGGATCGCGGCACTGGTGCGGCAAATTGAGGCCGATCGGAAGGCCATTGCGGCATATCAGAAGGAATATGAACTCGGTCAGCGATCGCTGATCGACCTTTTGAATGCTCAGAACCAGTACTTCAATGCGGTCGTTTCGCTGACGTCGGCACGCGGCGTCGTGGTGTTCGCCGATTATCAACTCCTCGCGGCGATGGGCACGTTGCTTGAATACCTGAAGGCTCCCCCGCCRGTCGATTCGGCGCCGATGGACCTCGGGATTTTCGCAACTCCCGACTACAAGGCTCCCACGCTTCGCGTGAAGCTGCCTCAGACCGGCTCCGAGCCGCTGAACGTCCCGGTGCCTGCGCCCGCGCCGGTGGCCAAGCGTCTGGGTTATGCCAGTGAAGCGCCTGAGCCTGACGCCTTCAGGGACCGCTGGCCGAAGTGGGCATATCAGCCAAGTATGGTCGGCGTATCGGAATGGTTCACGCAGCAGCGCAGCAGCAATGATCCTGTCATCCTGCCCGCCGCTCCCGTTGTCGCGTATGCGGCGGACAAGAAGCCGCATTGGCTCGCGACGGCGTTCGACCCGGTTCAGAGATAGTCCCGACTTCCGCGAATGGAGGCGTGGCGCGAACACGTTTTGCAGTGCCGCCGAACGGCGAAGGGCGACTTGCGGATTAACCTTTAGTCGCGTTTTTGCCGATTAACCAAATGATTCTACTGCGTTTCCGCTATCCTGGAAGGACGGTTTGCTTTCTGCTCCGTGTCATTTCATTTTGGGCATTGGCACTTGTTATTTCGATCATCCGAGTCAAGGCGCACGCCTGACCGCCCCGTTGCGGAGACAACGGTTGCGTCTCAACCCAGGCAAACGAATGATCGTCTCGAAAGGGACGACCCGCTTGCCGCATCGCTGGTGTACCTCGCCTCGTATCATGGCCGCGCTGTTAGCCACGAGGCGTTGCTGGGCGGCCTGCCGATCGTCGACGGGCGGTTGTCGGTCCCGCTCTACGATCGCGCAGCCCGGCGCGCGGGGCTCGAAACCGAAGCCGTCAAGCGGGACATTGCCGACATTCCAGCGCTGGTGCTGCCGGCCGTCCTGATCATGAAGGACGGGACGACCCTCGTCCTCCTGGAGTTCGATCAGACCCGGAGCGGCGTCAAGGTCCTCAACCCATCCCTGACGGACTACACGCCCGAGTTCCAAGCGATCCGGTCGATCTCGTCAGGATACACCGGATACGCATTCTTCGTCAGGGCTGCGTTGGAGAGCAACGCGCGCGCCGTCGCTGCCGGCGATCTGCCGCGGAGCCACTGGTTTTGGTCGGTGGTGAAGCTGCATTGGCGCAGCTACGGACACATCGCGCTCGGCGCCTTTCTGATCAATATGCTCGCGCTGGCGACGCCGCTCTTCACCATGAGCGTTTACGACCGCGTCGTTCCGAATGGCGCAATTCCCTCGCTCATTGCGCTCTCGATCGGAATGGGGTTGGCGATAGCGTTCGACTTTATCTTCCGAACGGTTCGCAGCCGCATGATCGACGTCACCGGCAAGACGATCGACGTCATCCTCGCTGCCAACATCTTCGAGCACATCATGGGCGTGAAGATGGCGCAGCGCCCCCCCTCGGTGGGCATCGTCGCCAATCAGTTGCGTGACTTCGATTCGGTTCGCGAGTTCTTCACCTCCGGCAGCGTCGTCTCCGCGACGGATCTGCTGTTTGCTTTCCTGTTCATAGGCGTTCTCTTCGTCATCGCCGGCCCGCTTGCCTGGATACCTCTGGTGATGCTGCCGGTGATGCTCCTGATCGGCCTGGCACTGCAGCGTCCGCTCGACCGGGCCATGAAGCGTCAGCAGGCTGAAGCGGCGGCCCGGCATGGCGTGCTGGTCGAGTCGCTGTCTGGCATTGAGACGATACGCGCGACCGGCGCCGAGGCCCGGATGCAGACAGCCTGGGAACGATCGGTCGCGGCAACGGCCCGCTCCGGCGAAGACGTCCATTTCTGGGCCTCGCTCGCGCTCACGAGCGCCAATACGGCGCAGCAGCTCACCAGCCTCGGCCTGATCGTCGTCGGTGTCTTCCTCATCCTCGACGGCAAGCTCACGGTCGGCGCGCTGGTGGCGGCGAACATGCTGGCCGGGCGCATTCTGGCCCCGATCGCGGGAATCGCATCGGTGATCACGCGCGGAACGCAAACGCTGAGCTCGTTGAAGGCCATCGATCGCATCATGTCGCTGGAGCGCGAGCGATCTCCCGCGCGCGCCTACGTCTCCCGAAGGATCCGGGACGGTGCAATCGCTTTCGACGGCGTCAGCTTCACCTACCCCAATGCACCCGGCAAGGCGCTCGACAAGGTTTCCTTCCAGATCAAGGGCGGCGAGAAAGTCGGCATCATCGGACGCGTCGGATCCGGCAAGACGACTGTGGGGCGGCTTCTGTTGGGCTTCTACGAGGCGCAGGAAGGCCGCATCCTCGTCGACGGCGTGGATTCGCGGCAATACGATCCGTCCGACCTTCGCCACGGGGTCGGCTTCGCGATGCAGGATACCGAGCTGTTCTTCGGAAAGCTGCGCGACAATATCGCGTTGGGCAAACCCGAGGCGAGCGACGAGGAAGTCCTGGCCGCCGCGCGCCTGTCGGGCGTCGAGGCGTTCATCGCGGGCCACCCCTTGGGCTACGACATGCCGATCTCCGAAGGCGGCCGCAGCCTCTCGGGCGGCCAGAAGCAGGCGATCGGCCTCGCGCGCGTGCTCATCAGGAAGCCCAAGATACTGTTCCTGGACGAACCGACCGCACATTTCGACATCCGCACCGAAGCCGAATTTCTCGAACGCCTGAAGACGCTGCGCGACGAGCAAATGACGATCCTGATCTCGACGCATCGGCTTTCGCTGCTCAACATGGTCGATCRCCTGCTGTTGTTCGACAACGGCCGGCTGATCGCCGACGGCCCGCGCGACAAGGTTCTCGCGCTCCTGCAGGGCAAGCCGGCGACGTCGACTGCGAGTGAGACCCCGCCACCGCCGGCTACCGCGCAACCGGCCTCCCCCATGGCTAGAACCAATGTCGTCTGATTTCGCCTTTGCCAACGACGTTCGGGCTGCTGCCGCGCTTCGCGCGCCGCGGACCTCGCGCATGCTGCTCGCGGCCTCCCTCGCCCTGCTCGTGGCATTCCTGACCTGGGCTCATTTCGCCGTGCTCGACGAGGTCAAGCGAGGCAATGGTCGCGTGGTCCCCTCGCGCCAGATGCAGGTGGTGCAGTCGCTCGAAGGCGGCATCGTCGGCGACATCCTCGTGCAGGAGGGCGCGATCGTCCAGCAGGGACAATCCCTGATGCGCATCGACGATACCAAGTTCGCGTCCGAGTTCGGCGAGATCCGCGAACGGCGCGCCGCGATGGCGGCGCGTGTGACGCGATTGGAAGCCGAAGCCAGGGGCAAAAGCGAGTTGACCTTCCCCGATCAACTCGACCAGGTCGTGCCGTCCGCCGTGGCTACGGAAAGCAGCGTGTTCAGGATGCGCGCGCAGAAACTGGCGCAGGATGTCGACGTCCTGAACCAGCAGGTCACCCGGCTGACCGGCACCCTGAAATTGCTGGACCGGGAATTGGCTCTGACGCGCAAGCTGTACGAGCAGAAGGTCGTGCCGGAGATCGAGATGTTGCGCCTCGACCGGCAAGCGACCGAGATGAGAGGGCAGCTCGCGGAATCCCAATCCAAGATCGCGAGCACGATCTCTTCTTTCCGCTCCCAGGCGGATGAGGATCTTGCCAAGTCGAAGGGCGACCTGGCCGTGCTCGACGAAAACATCAAATCGGCGCAGGACCGGGTTCGGCGAACCGACCTGAAGGCCCCGGTGCATGGCATCATCAACAAATTGAACGTGACCACCGTGGGGGCCGTCGTGCAGCCCGGCGCCAATGTGATGGACATCGTTCCTCTCGACGATACCCTGCTGGTCGAAGGTCGCATCAAGCCCCAGGACATCGCCTTCATTCGGCCCGGCCAGGACGCCGTGGTGAAGATCTCAGCCTACGATTCGTCGGTCTATGGCTCGCTGAAGGGCAAGGTCGAACGGATCAGCGCCGACACCATCGTCGACGAAAAGGCCGAAAAGACGCCGGAGCGCCAGGAGAGCTTCTACCGCGTCATGGTGCGGACGGAGAAGAACCATCTGGGCACGGAACAGAAGCCGCTTCCGATCATTCCCGGCATGGTCACGACCGTTGAAGTCCTGACCGGTGAGAAATCGGTTCTCGATTATCTGGTGAGACCGGCCCGCACGCTGCGGGACGAAGCCCTGCGCGAGCGCTGAGCGCGCCAGGGTTAACGAAAGGTAGAGGCTGGACCGACAATTTGCCGGTTGCTCGAAGCGAGCGATTGACCGCCTCGGCGACAATCCCCCCGCCCCTCTCCCATCTTAACCGCGCCTAAGCGTCCCAGACCGCAGTCTCGATCCACAACAGGATCGGGGCGTGGATCGGCGCGATAGACGTTGACGACGCTCCCGGCGCAGGGGACGTCGTCTATGACACTGCATTGGGAATTGCAGCGGGGAAGCCTGTGCGCGCTTGGCGCCGGGCTGGCTGCCTTGATCGTTGCAGGCGCGACATCGCCTGCCCGGGCAGATGACGCCATGGCTCAGGATATGGCTCTGGATGCCCAGGAAACGCCGGCGCCGGCCATCGACGCGGCAGCGCGTGCTCCGGCGACGTTCTTCCGCATCAACGACGTGCTGGCGAAGCTCGATGCCATGCGCGGCCGCGGACCGAATGCGGTCCGTTTCGCGGCGCTGACGCCTTCCAATATTGCGACCGACGCGGCCCCGGAGCCCAAGCCGGCGCCGGCGAAAGGTGACGAGCCGTTCGGCCTCTTCACCTTCCGCGCGCCCGAAGGTCTCTTGTGGCAGAAATGGCGGGGACTCGAGGCCAGGCTGTCCAGGGACGCAGAGACGCTGAGGCAGTGCGAGGCCGACGCCGGCAATTGCCCCTCGAACGCCGCGCAGTTCCTGCGATTGATCGGCGCCGTCAAATCGAAATCGGGACGCGCAAAGCTCGACGAGGCCAACCGCGCGGTCAACATGGTCGTCCGCTACGTGAGCGACCATGCGCAGCACGGCGAAGCCGACCGCTGGAGCTCGCCGCTGGAGACCTTCGCGACGGCCAAGGGCGATTGCGAAGACTATGCGATCGCGAAATACGTCGCGCTGCGCGAAGCCGGGTTTCCGCGCGAAGATCTGCGGCTCGTGCTGGTCCGCGATCGCGCCGTGCGTCAGGACCATGCGGTGCTCGCCGCGCGCGTCGACGGGCAATGGCTCGTGCTGGACAACCGGCGCTCCGAGCTGATCGAGGATTCAGGGGCGACGAACCTGGCTCCGCTGTTCGCGATCGACCACGCCGGTGTCCATCTGTTCGCCGCGCCCTATGCCCAACGCCGGTCCGCGGGCCCCGCGGAAGCGGCGCCCGCCGCCAGCGACGAAGCGGCGGAATGGGGTAATGCGGACGTCGCTGCCGGCAGCGCCTGGCCCGGCGCCCTTCCGCTGCTGATGTGAGACAAAGAGAAAGCGGCTCTCATCGAGCCGCTTTCCAATGTCGATTACGCCGTTCCGCCGGCTAGGCCTGCGCGGCGTGATTCACCTGCAGGTCATTGTCGATGAACAACGTGGCCGCAGGGCCGCTGGTCGAGACCCATTGGTGGAAGACCTGCCCGCCCGCAGAGGTGTGGGTCGCTGCGGTCTCGGTGAAGCCGGTCAGCTCGACGTCGTCGCCTCCCGATCCGATCACGAACAGCGTATTGGCCGTGCCGGTCTGGCTGTTGATCGCGCCTGCCCCACCGGTGAAAGCCACCACGTTGGAAGCCGTCAGCCCGTGCAGCTCGGTGCCGAACGAACTGCTGGCGGAAGCCTCCGCCGTGAGCAGGATGGCTTCCAGGTTGGTCAGGTTTTCCGTCGACAAATCGACGTCGTACAGCCGGACGCCGCCGGTGACGTGCGAATTGCCCGAGGAGAGACCGCCGGTCGGCGCGCCGCTCACCTGGAAGGAGCTGTTGTAGATCGCTCCCTCGTCGATACGCAGGATGTCGAAGCCGGCGCCACCGTTGACGCTGGTATCGTTCGTATCGAACACGATGACGTCGTTCTTGCTGCCGCCCGTGATGACGTCAGCGCCGGCGCCGCCGTTCAGGAAGGTATTTCCGGTCCCACCGACCAGAGTGTCATCGCCGCTGAAACCATAGACATAGTTGCCGTTAACAGCAGTGCCGGTCAGCGGGTTGTTGGCGGCACTGGATCCATCCAGCGAGTTCACATAGGTGTCCGCGTTGTGAGCACCGTCGAGAACGATCTCTGATGTCAGCGCTTCCGCCGTGTTGCCGCTCAGCAGATATTCAATCTTGGTTGTGACACCGGACCCGCCCTTGTCCATCGTAACGTTGTTCAACGTGAAATCCGTTACGTTGACCTGGCTCGTGGCGGTAAAGGCGGCGTCCAGGACGACCTCGAACGTATGCGAGCCGGTGATATTGAAACCCGCATCGCCGGCGAAAGTGGAAGCCTGGCCGGTGCCCTGGAACGTCATAAGCTGCGCGAATGCATCCAGGGGCTGCGCCTCGTCGATAAAGCTGAGAACCGCCTCCTGCACACTGCTGTTCGTGTTGGTCTTGAACGCACCCGATAGCAGCCTGGCGGCCGGAATGGCCGAGCTGTCGAGGAACGTGGCCACGTTGTCGGTGGTCAGGTCGGCGTTGGCAGCACCGACGCCGCCACCGGACAAGGTCGATTCCGTCGAGGTTGCCGTGATGCTGAAGTTCAAATTGTCCGGCAGCGTGCCGGTCAATGGCGCCGTCACGGCGAAGCTCAGATCGATCGTGGCGGTCTGGCCTACGTTCTGGTTCAGGGCCGTATCGTTGGGAACGATGATGTGGATATCCCCGGTCCCGCTGCTGTAGGTGTAGCTGAAGTTCGTGCTGACACCGTTGTAGGTCCCGGCGATGGTGCCGCTGGCGGCAAGGCTGGCCGTAAAGCCGGTCTGCAGATGGATATCCAGCACGTGGGTCTCCGACCCGTCGTGCACGTCCCCGAGTGTCGCCTTGACCTGCAGCGACCCGGTCTCGCCATTGCTGAATGCCGAGTTGGAGTCGCTGGCCGAGTCCTTGACGAAGATGATGTGGCTCTGGCCGGTCACCGGTGCGGGCGCATCCGCGACGGCGTCGACGTAGATCGTGCCCGGAGTTGCGGCGCTGGTGGCCGTCGTCGCCCCCTGCGCGGCCGTCGCCGTCATCGACACCGTTGCGTCGACGTCGCTGTTGAGCGGCGGCGACATCAGCACCGCCGCCGTTACGGCCGCACCGTCGGCCGCACCGGTGATGTTGATGGTCAACACGCCGCTACTGAACGAGGTGCCGCTGACCGAGGCGGTGCCACCGCCTCCCGTGAGCGCGATGTTGGCCGCCGTCGCATCCACGGTCCATCCGGTGAGACCGGAGACGACGATCTGCGTGACATGCGAGCTGCTACCTACGCTCGCCGTGAACTGGATTCCCTCCTGCGTGTCTTCGGGCAAGCCGTTGTTCGGCCCGACGGCAATTGTCGGTGAATAGACGACCGGAACGATTGTCGTTCCCGTGGTCAGCAACTGCTCATACTGCGCGCCACCGCTGACACTGTTGATGGAATCGACGATCGAGACCTGGCTGGTAACCTCCGCGTCGGTGTACGTCCTGGTGACCGAACCGCTGCTCGCGTTCGCGGCAATGATGACGTGCTCGCCATTGCTCAACAAGACATCCAGCGGTGAGTTCGGGGTGAACGGGCTCAGCCCGCTCGACAGCGTCACGGTATAAGTGATCGAACCGCCGTACTCCGAGATGGTCGTGGTGGAGGTCGTCAGCGTGGCGGTGACCGGGTTGATCGTGTCGGCGATCTGCGTCACCGCGGGCGTGCTGTTCACGACCAGGTGCTCGAAATTGCCGCCGGTCGCCGTGCTGATCGACGCGCTGACCGAGGTCGGGTCGAGATAGACGTCCTCGTTCGGCACGACCGTGTGCACCACCGAGCCGCTGCTGGCGCCACCTGCGATCGTGATGACGTCGCCGGTCGACAGCGTCACCGTCACCGGCTGGCCCGCCTGCGCCGGATGGCCCAGCGTCGCCGTGTAGGTGATGCTGGTGTCCGCTTCCGTGATGCTCGGCGTCGCCGTCAGGCTCACCGTCGTGTCGTCGATCGTGTCCTTGATCGTAACCGTGGCGTTGCCGTAGGTGGTATAGTTCACCGCCTCGAAATTGCCGCCGGAGGTGCCGGCGATCGAGACCTGGGTCGCGCTGCCATCCAGGTAGACGTCATCACCCTGCGCCGGCTGCGGACCGGACGACGCAGTCGACTGACCGGGCGCGAAGGTGATGTTCACGCCATTGTTCAGCGTTACCGTGAACGGCGTCAGCGACACGTAGTTCATGTGCGCCGTGTAAACGAACGTCTGGTTCTCGAACGCCACGACGTTGTCGAGGGTCACGAAGTTGGTGTTGATGGTGTCGTTGACCGTCACCGTCGCCGTGTCGGTCGTGTTCAGCGCCTCGTAATTGCCGCCGGTCGCGCCGGTGACCGAGACGCTGTAGCTCTCGTGATCGACATAGGGATCGTCGCCCTGCACTGCGAACGGCGTCGAGCTGCCCGTGGTCTGACCAGCAAGGATCGTGATCGTCGCATTGTTGCTCAAGGTCAGCACGAGATTGCTGCCCTGCGGCGCATGATCCACGCTGGCCGAAATCGTCGCCGTGCCGACACCCTCGTTCACCGTCACGTCGTTCAACGTCACCGTGGTCGGGTCGCTGTCGTCGGTGATCGTCGTSGTCACCGTCGCCGGRTTSGTSACYAGGCTCTCGTACTCGCTGCCTCCGGTATGGYTGACAATGYTGTTCGTCACCGGATGGGTGTCGATATAGACATCGTCCTCGTTGACCGAGATCGTCGTCGAGCCRCTGGCCTGRCCCGCCTGCACGATGACGTGCTCGCCGTTGGCCAGGGTGAAGTCCAGATTGCCGGTCGGCGTAAACGGGCTCAGCCCGCTGGTCAGCGTCACCGTGTAGGTGATCGAGCCGCCCTGCTCGCTGGTCGACGGTGTCGCCGTCAGCGTCGCCGTCACCGGGTCGATCGTGTCCTTGGTCGTAACGGTGGCGTGGCCGTAGGTTGAGTAATTCACCGCCTCGAAATTGCCGCCGGACGTGCCGGCGATCGAGACCTGGGTCGCCTGGCCATCCAGGTAGACGTCATCGCCCTGCGCCGGCTGCGGGTCCGACGTTGCGGTAAACTGACCGGGCGCGAAGGTGATGTTCACGCCGTTGTTCAGCGTCACCGTGAACGGCGTCAGCGACGCATAGTTCATATGCGCCGTATAGGCGAACGTCTGGTTCTCGAACACCACCACGTCGTCCAGCGTCACGAAGTTGGTGGTGATGGTGTCGTTGACCGTCACCGTCGCCGTGTCGGTCGTGTTCAGCGCCTCGTAATTGCCGCCGGTCGCACCGGTGACCGAGACGCTGTAGCTCTCGTGATCGACATAGGGATCGTCGCCCTGCACCGCGAACGGCGTCGAGGTTCCGGTGGTCTGGCCGTCGAGGATGGTGATCGTGGCGCCATTGCTCAGTGCCAGCACGAGGTTGCTGCCCTGCGGCGCATGATCGACGCTGGCAGCAATCGTCGCCGTGCCGACGCCCTCGTTCACCGTCACGTCGTTCAACGTCACCGTGGTCGGGTCGATCGTGTCCTTGATCGTGACCGTAGCGTTGCCGTAGGTCGTGATGTTGACCGCCTCGAAATTGCCGCCGGACGTGCTGGCGATCGAGACTGGGATCACTTGGCCGTCCACATAGACGTCTTCGCCTTGTGCCGGCTGCGGGTCCGACGTTGCGGTAAACTGGCCGGGCGCGAAGGTGATGTTCACGCCGTTGTTCAACGTCACCGTGAACGGCGTCAGCGACGCGTAGTCCATGTGCGCCGTGTAGGCGAACGTCTGGTTCTCRAACACCACCACGTCGTCCAGCGTCACGAAGTTGGTGGTGATGGTATCATTGACCGTCACCGTCGCCGTGTCGGTCGTGTTCAGCGCTTCGTAATTGCCGCCGGTCGCACCGGTGACCGAGACGCTGTAGCTCTCGTGATCGACATAGGGATCATCGCCCTGCACCGCGAAYGGCGTCGAGGTTCCGGTGGTCTGGCCGTCGAGAATGGTGATCGTGGCGCCGTTGCTCAGTGCCAGCACGAGGTTGCTGCCCTGCGGCGCATGATCGACGCTGGCCGAGATCGTCGCCGTGCCGACGCCCTCATTCACGGTCACGTCGTTCAACGTCACCGTGGTCGGGTCGATCGTGTCCTTGATCGTGACCGTGGCGTGGCCGTAGGTCGTGGTGTTGACCGCCTCGAAATTGCCGCCGGACGTGCTGGCGATCGAGACTGGGATGACCTGGCCGTCCACATAGACGTCTTCGCCCTGCGCCGACTGCGGATCTGACGTTGCGGTCAACTGGCCGGGCGCGAAGGTGATGTTCGCGCCATTGTTCAGCGTTACCGTGAACGGCGTCAGCGACGCGTAGTCCATGTGCGCCGTATAAACGATCGTCTGGTTCTCGAACATCACGACATCGTGCAGCGTCACGAAGTTGGTGTTGATGGTGTCGTTGACCGTCACCGTCGCCGTGTCGGCCGTGTTCAGCGTTTCATAATTCCCGCCGGTCGCGCCGGTGACCGAGACGCTGTAGCTCTCGTGGTCGACATAGGGATCGTCGCCCTGCACCGCGAACGGCGTCGAGGTGCCCGTGGTCTGACCGGCAAGGATCGTGATCGTCGCATTGTTGCTCAAGGTCAGCACGAGGTTGCTGCCCTGCGGCGCATGATCCACGCTGGCCGAAATCGTCGCCGTGCCGACACCCTCGTTCACCGTCACGTCGTTCAACGTCACCGTGGTCGGATCGAGCGTGTCCTTGATCGTGACCGTCGCGTGGCCGTAGGTTGCGTAATTCACCGCCTCGAAATTGCCGCCGGAGGTGCCGGCGATCGAGACCTGGGTCGCGCTGGCGTCCAGGTACACGTCTTCGCCTTGCGCGGGCTGCGGATCGGACGACGCGATCAACTGACCGGGCGCGAAGGTGATGTTCACGCCATTGTTCAGCGTCACCGTGAACGGCGTCATCGACGCGTAGTCCATGTGCGCCGTGTACACGAACGTCTGGTTCTCGAATACCGCGACATCGTGCAGCGTTATGAAGTTCGTGTTGATCGTGTCATTGACCGTCACCGTCGCCGTGTCGGTCGTATTCAGCACCTCGTAATTGCCGCCGGTCGCATTGGTGACCGAGACGCTATAGCTCTCGTGGTCGATATAGGGATCGTCGCCCTGCACYGCGAACGGCGTCGAGGTGCCCGTGGTTTGACCGGCAAGGATCGTGATCGTCGCGCCGTTGCTTAAGGTTAGCACGAGATTGCTGCCCTGCGGTGCATGATCCACGCTCGCCGAGATCGTCGCTGTGCCGACGCCTTCGTTCACCGTCACGTCGTTCAACGTCACCTTGGTCGGGTCGCTGTCGTCGGTGACCACGAAAGATACCGTCGATCCCGACGTATCTCCGTCACCATCGGTCACGGTGTACGTGAAGTTCGCCGGGCCGCCGGTTTTGTAGACGTCGTCGGGCTGCGCAACGAACTTGTAGGCGCCGTCCGCGGTGACCTGGAGACTGCCATGGGCGAGCGCGATCGCCTGGGAATACCCGTCCTCACCGAAGGACAGGTTCACCCCGTTGATCTCAGTGACGGTCGCACCGTCAGCGCCCGGATCGAAGTCGAGCTGTCCGGTGACCGGCGCGGAACCTTCGAGGACATTCTGCGGCGCTTCCGCAAAGGCATGCGGGCCATCGTCCTGGAAATTGATGTGAAGCCCGGCGGGCGAAACGGCATGGGCTGTGTCGCCGTCCCCGTCGGTCGCGGTCGCCGAGATGTACACGAGGCCGTTCGTGATCGAGACCTCGTCGTCATAGGCGGCAGGCGTCGAGCCATCGACATTGTGTGCGATGGCCGCGAACTGTGCGACCCACAGATGCCCGCCGGTGTCGACATAAAGCGCGAACACCTTCTCGCCGGTCTGGAAGTTGTTGCTGTCGACGCCCCAAACGATGTTCGGGTTGGTGGAATCCGTGAACAGGAAGATGTCGTGGTTGCCGACGGTGGTGTTCAGGCCGGAATCCTGGCCGGTGAACCCGCCACCGCCGGAATTCGTCAGTTGATAGGACACACCCCCGGCCGGGCCGGGTCCATCCGTGCCAAAATCGGGCGTCGTGAACAGAGTGTTGGCGGCGCCGGTCGACTCGGCGTAGCCGAGAACCGTACTGATCTGGGCGCCGGCAATCGCGGCCGTCAGCACGCTCGGAGCCGTCGCGGGATCGACGTCGTTCTCCGGGTTCGGGCCGGACTGCGGGGTAAATCCCGCGCTCTCGTCATGGGTGACGCTGAGCGTGGCGGGCTCGCACACGACGGACGAAATGCCGCTCACCGAGAACGGATGACCGACATTGTCCTCCTGAGGATCATTCGGGTCGGCCGGAAGCGTCGGTGCGCCGTTTGGCGTGCTCGAGAACGCGACGTTGTCGTAGTTGGAGATGACGAGACGATTGAAGTCGTCGGTCGTGTCGACCGTGACGGTGGCGCCCTCGTTCAGGCCGACGATGACGACGCCGACCAGCGTGTTGCCGTCATAGACCGGAATCTTGGTGTAACTGGCATCCCCGGTCACGGTGACGTCGTTCAGCGTGATCGGCAGCGGATTGCCGTCGTCGTTGAAATTGGTGTTGTCATTGGCATTGAAGACCTGGACGAAGACCGTCGCCGTATTGCTTGGATTGCCCTGGATCTGGTGGATGGTGAATGAGGCCGCATCAACCTCATAGTGCCCGTTATAGGCGAAGGGATTGGTAGAGAATGTGAGATTGTTGACGAAGTCGAGCCGCAGGATCTCCGCAGGCTGGTCGTTGCCGCCGTGGACCTCATGGCCCTCGATCGACTGGTTGCCGACGCCGATATCGCTCCCCGTCGTATTGATCGTGTTCGCGTTCGGGCCATTGCCCTGACCGACGCCGGACAACAGCGCGTCCTGATCGCTCGGACCATYGAGACCGCGCTCGTCGACGTTGCCCGCCTTGATGCCGACATAGCTGAGCGGCGTATCGACGCAAGCCTCCGAAGCGGAGATCGTCGGACCGGAATCGTCGATCGAGACGATGGAATTGCCGTTGTCGATGAGAGTCGCGGTGGCCGATTTCGTGACATGGTCACCATCGCCGTCGGTCACCGTCACCGTCAGCTTCACGCCGACGCTCTGGCCGGCAATCGCCGTCAGCAACGAGATCGACTCGTCGAACAGCGAGGGATTCTCGGGCAACCGGGACCCGGCGGGCTCCGACGCGTCGTGATCGATCGGCAGGAATTGATCGACCACGAGCCGTGCCGTGGCCGGATCGGTCGAATTCAGGGAAATACGCAGCACGACGAAATCATCGCCTGTCGACAGCGTATCATGACCGACGCGGCCGACGATCTGACCGCCCTCGAGCGTCAGCCAGACGGTCCGATGCGCCTGTGAGGTGCCTTCGAGCAGCGCGGTCGCGACGAGGTTGGTCTTGATGCCGCCCGCCTCGGGCGCGCCTGTCAGGACGAGGCTAAGCGCGGACGTGACGGGATTGACCAGGGCGGGACCATCAGCCCCGTAATCGATCACCGCATTCGTGAACAACGGCGCCAGCAGGCCCGCGCCGGTCTTCAACTCGCCGATCTGGGCGGTCGAGGCTGCGTTCGTCGTGAATGTCACGGTGGCGTTGGCCGTGTCGTCGACGATCCYGTTCGGCGCGCCGCCGCCCGACTCGCTCTCGCCGACATTGTATTGGTCGGGCGAATGACCGATCGTCTCGTCCAGATTCAGCTTGAGTGCGACAAATTCAGGCTCCGTCACGCCGGTGCCGATCGTCAGCGCCGGCCCGTCGTCCCTGAAGTGGATCGTGCTCGAAATATCTGCCGACGCGGACGCGGTGTCGCCATCGCCATCCTTGATCGTTACGACGGCCGAGATCGAGCCGGCGGCCAGCGAAACCTGATCGTTGGGATTGGACGTATCGGAGTGATGCAGCGAGAGATATTCGACCACCGACACCTTGCCGGAGACCGGATCGATCGCCACCGCAAAGGCGGTGGTGCCGCTCAGTTCGGGATGCACGTTGTCCGTGCCCACCGTGCCGATCACCCGGCCGGAGCTATCCAGCGACAGCGTAATCGCCGTTCCATCCGTCAACGTCACGCCGGAATCGGACGATTTCAGATCGAGCGAATAGGTGATGGCCGCGGCCGGATCGGGTCCGTCGACGCCAAAGTACGGCAGGATGCTCAGGGCAGCGCCGTTACTGGTCGCGTAGGCAAGCACCGGCCCGGGCTTATCCGGATCATCGCCGGGATTCTGCACGTCCGCAAAGATCTGCAACGGGCCGGTAACATCGTTCGCCTGGTTGCCCGGTGTCTCGTCCGCCGTCACCCCGAAATTATGAGACAGCGTCGCCGCCACCAGCGGGCCGTCGTCTTCGAACCGGATGTCACCGCCAATGTTGGCGGACGCCGACGCGTGGTCGCCGTCGCCATCGGTGACCGTCACGGTCGCCTTGACCTGGCCGAGGGCGTTTGCCAGCGAGACCGCCTCATCGATATCGCCGCCGATATCGGCGCTGTCCTGGTGAAGCGAAACATACTGGACGACGGACACCTTGCCGCTCACCGGGTTGATCGCAATCGCAAACGCGGCCGGATCGTTGGTGCCGGTCACGTCATCGCCGGGATCGCCCCCGTCGTAACGGCCCACGATCAGGCCGTTCTCGAGGAACAGGAAGATCTCCTTCCCTTCCGTCGTGGTGAGCATCGCATCGACCGGGCCGGTCGTGCTCTGGCCCTGCGCATCGGTCAGCGTCAGCGAGAAGAGCTGGGCGCCCGTCTTGGCCGCACCGTCGGTGCCGAAGTCCACATTGTCGATGGTGAGCGCGGCGACATTGCTCTGCGCGTACCCGAGGGGAAGACCGAAGAGACCCTGCGGATCGTGTCCGGGATTATTG
>NZ_JBFULT010000085.1:0-17679 GCF_054049755.1 Bradyrhizobium sp. P5_C11_2 | reverse complement strand
AATCCACGCCCTGCTCGGCGAGAACGGCGCCGGCAAGTCGACGCTGGTCAAGGCGATCTACGGGCTGATCCAGCCCAGTGCCGGCGAGATTCGCTGGCAGGGCGAGCCGATCTTGCTGTCGGGCCCGTCGGAGGCGCGCAGTCGCGGCATCGGCATGGTGTTCCAGCATTTTTCGCTGTTCGACAATCTCACCGTCGCCGAGAACGTCGCGCTCGGGCTCGACGGCAAAGAGTCCTTCAAGGACATGTCGGCGCGGCTGGAGCAGGTGTCGAAGACCTATGGACTGCCGCTCGATCCCAGGCGCGAGGTCTGGCAATTGTCGGTCGGCGAGCGCCAGCGCATCGAGATCGTCCGCGCGCTGATGCAGGACCCCAAATTCCTGATCCTGGACGAGCCTACGGCCGTGCTGACGCCGCAGGAGGCCGATCAGCTCTTCATCGTGCTGGAGCGGCTCAAAGCCGAAGGCCGCGCCATTCTCTACATCAGCCACAAGCTCGACGAGGTGAAGCGGCTCTGCGACACCGCCACGATCCTGCGCGGCGGCAAGAAGGTGCAAACCTGCAATCCGAGACTCGAGACCGCGGCCTCGCTCGCGCGCATGATGGTGGGCGCTGAGATCAAGGAGGTGAAAGCTGCGGCCGGCCGGCAGATCACGGTGCCGCGGCTAGTCGTCAACGATCTCTCGCTCGCGCCTAGCGAAGCGCACGGCGTGCGGCTCGAGCACATCGCGTTCGAGCTGAAGGGCGGCGAGATTCTGGGCATCGCCGGCGTCGCCGGCAACGGCCAGGACGAGCTGTTCGCCGCGCTCTCCGGCGAGCGCCTGTCCAAGGACCCCGGCACGGTGGTGATCGAAGGCATCGCCGCCGGCCATCTCTCGATCACGCAGCGGCGCAAGCTGGGTGCCGCCTTCGTTCCCGAGGAACGTCTCGGCCACGGCACCGCGCCGCGCATGAAGCTGTCGGAGAACGCGCTGCTCACCGGGCACGCCGCCAGCGGCATGGTCAATCATGGCTTCATCGACACCGCGGCCACGCTGAAGACCGTGGACCGCGCGACCGAAACCTTCGACGTCCGCAAGGCCAAGCGCGATCCGGAAGCAGCATCCCTGTCGGGCGGCAATCTGCAGAAATTCATCGTCGGCCGCGAGATCCTGCGCAACCCGGCGGTGCTGGTGGTGAGCCAGCCGACCTGGGGCGTCGACGCCGGTGCCGCCGCGGTCATCCGCCAGGCGCTGCTCGATCTGGCAACCGCAGGCGCCGCCGTGCTCGTGACCAGCCAAGACCTCGACGAGCTCGCCGAGATCGCTGACCGCATCGCCGTGATGTTCCACGGCCGGCTGTCGGCACCGCTCGCGACCAGCGAAGCGACCCGCGAGAAGCTCGGCCTTCTGATGGGCGGCAGCAGCCTGGAGCCGAAGGAGGCCGCGCATGCAGTTGGTGCTTGAGAAGCGGTCCGAACGCTCCAACACGATCGCGCTGGTCTCGCCGCTGATCGCGATCGGCTTGACGATCGTGACCATGACCATCCTGTTCGCGATCCTCGGCAAGAATCCGCTTCTGGCCCTGCATGCCTATTTCATCGCGCCCTTGACCGACGGCTATTCGCTCCAGGAGATCGCGGTGAAGGCGACGCCGCTGGTGATGATCGCGATCGGGCTGTCGCTCTGCTACCTCGCCAATGCCTGGAACATCGGCGCCGAGGGGCAATTCCTGATCGGCGCCGTCGCCGGAAGCTGGATCGCGGTGAAGACTCAAGGCACCGATGCCGGTGCCTGGGTGCTGCCGGCGATGTTCGTGCTCGCGGCAGCCGCAGGCGCGCTCTATGCGCTGATCCCCGCGATCTGCAAGGTGAAGTTCGGCGCCAGCGAAATCCTGACCAGCCTGATGCTGGTCTATGTCGCCGACCTCTTCCTCGACTATCTCGTGCGCGGGCCCTGGCGCGATCCGCACGGCTTCAACTTTCCGACCACGGCAGAATTCGATCCGGTCGCAACCGTGCCCCTGCTGATCGAAGGTGGCCGGCTGCATCTCGGTTCGATCATCGCGCTGCTGGTCGTCGCGGCAGCGGCGATCCTGCTCGGGCGAACCATCAAGGGATTTGAGATCCGCGTGGTCGGCGCTGCGCCCCGCGCCGCACGGTTCGGCGGCTTCAACGCCAACCAGCTGATCATCCTGACCTTCGCGGTGTCGGGCGCGCTCGCAGGTCTTGCCGGCATCATCGAGGTCGCGGGTCCCGTGGGCCATCTCCAGCCCGGCATTTCGCCGGGCTACGGTTTTACCGCGATCATCGTTGCCTTCCTCGGCCGGTTGAACCCGCTTGGAATATTAATTGCAGGCCTTTTTCTCGCGTTGACCTTTATCGGCGGCGAGCAGGCGCAGATCGCGATGAAGATCCCGTTGGACGTCACCAAGGTATTTCAGGGCATCCTGCTGTTCTACGTGCTCGCCTGCGATTCCCTCATCCTCTACCGCTTCAAGCTGGTCTTCCCGAACCGTCAGGTGGCCGGTGGAACTGGTTGAAGCCATCATCCTGGCGGTGCTCGCCGCGTCGACGCCGTTGCTGATCGCGGCGACCGGCGAGCTCGTGACCGAACGCTCCGGCGTGCTCAATCTCGGCGTCGAGGGCATGATGATCGTCGGCGCGGCCTGCGGCTTCGCCGGCGCGTGGCTGACCGGCTCGATCTTCGTCGGCGCGCTGTTCGGCATCGTCGCGGGCACGCTGATGTCGCTGATCTTCGCGCTGATGGCGCTTGGGCTCGCCGTCAACCAGGTTGCGACGGGGCTCGCACTGACCATCCTGGGCGTCGGACTCTCCGGCCTGATCGGTGCCGGCTTCGTCGGCGAACGCATCACGCCTGCGGTGCATCTCTACATTCCCGGCCTCACCGACATCCCGCTGATCGGCCGCGTGCTGTTCGGCGAGGACGCCTTCGTCTATTTCTCGCTGGCACTGATCGTCGGCGTCTGGTGGTTCCTGTACCGCACCCGGCCGGGGCTGATCCTGCGCGCCTGCGGCGATAATCACGTCTCCGCGCATGCGCTCGGCTATCCCGTGCTGCGCATCCGCACCTTCGCCGTGATGTTCGGCGGCGCCTGCGCCGGGCTTGCCGGCGCCTATCTTCCGCTCGCCTATACACCGTTCTTCATTCCCGGCATGACCGCAGGCCGCGGCTGGATCGCGCTGGCGCTGGTGGTGTTCTCGTCGTGGCGGCCGGGCCGGCTCGTCGTCGGCGCTTACCTGTTCGGCGCGGTGACGATCCTGCAACTGCACGCGCAAGGCTGGGGCGTCGGCATTCCCTCGCAGTTCATGTCGGCGCTGCCTTATCTCGCGACCGTCATCGTCCTGGTCCTGCTCTCCCGTGCGCGCACCGGCGGCTCGACCGCGCCGGCCGCGCTCGGCACCGTGTTCGTGCCTGACCGCTAACGTTTCATTTCCGCGGCGTGCGCGATGGGGCGCGCATGTTGCGGATCGTGGCTTTCCCCGACTGTTTGGAGATTGATGATGAGGAAAACACTTCTTGTGCTGGCTGCAGGGCTTTTACTTGCCGGAAGCGTCAGTGCAGCCTCCGCCGCCGACAAGCTGAAAGTCGGTTTCATCTATTTGGGCCCGATCGGAGACCTCGGGTGGACCTACCAGCACGATGTCGGGCGCCAGGCGCTGGTGAAGGAATTGGGCGACAAGATCGAGACCACCTATCTCGAGAACGTGCCTGAAGGTCCCGACGCCGAACGCGCCATCGAGCAGCTCGTCCGCGCCGGCAACAAGCTGATCTTCACCACCTCGTTCGGCTACATGGATCCGACGCTAAAGGTCGCGAAGAAGTATCCGAACGTGCATTTCGAGCATTCCACCGGCTACAAGCGCGACAAGAACATGTCGACCTATTCGGCCAAGTGGTACCAGGGCCGCTACATCCAGGGCCTGATCGCGGCCAAGATGTCGAAGTCCGGTGTGCTCGGCTATATCGGCTCGTTCCCGATCCCCGAGGTCGTCTCCGGCATCAACGCGACGATCCTCGCGGCACAGACCATCAACCCGAACATCAAGGTCAAGATCATCTGGGCCAACACCTGGTTCGACCCGGGCAAGGAAGCCGACGCCGCCAAGGCGCTGATCGACCAGGGCGCCGACGTCATCATGCAGCACACGGATTCGCCGGCAGCGATGCAGATCGCCAGCGAACGCGGCAAGCTCGCCTTCGGCCAGGATTCCGAGATGATCAAGTTCGGACCGAAGACCCAATTGACCTCGATCCTCGACACCTGGGGCCCCTACTACATCGAACGCGTCAAGGCGGAGCTCGCCGGCACCTGGAAGTCAGAGGACACCTGGGGCGGCCTCGACAGCCACATGTTCGCGATGGCGCCCTATACCAACATGCCTGACGACGTGAAGAAGATCGCCGAGGATGCCCAGGCCGCGATCACGGCGGGCAAACTCCACCCGTTCAAGTGCCCGGTCATTGGGCAGGACGGCAAGGAGGTCGAGTGCAAGGGCGGCGCCAATCTTGCTGACGGCCAGATCCTCGGCATGAATTTCTACGTCAAGGGCATCGACGACAAGCTGCCGGGCAAGTAGCACGCTTCTTGCATTGCTGAAAACACCTGCTCCTCCCGGAGGAGGTTCGGAGGGGGTAGCCACAAGCACCCGGCACTTGTGGTTGCCCCCTCTTTTTATTCCGCCCCTATCCCGCCTGCATCGCCCGCGCCGCGGAACTGTGGCGGCGGATGAGGTCAGCGACGTCCAGTCCCGGGATCGCGCCGTCGACCACGGCCCATTTTCCTGCCACCATCACCCGATCCGCCCGCTGCGCCCCGCACAGCACCAGCGCGGCCAGTGGGTCGCCATGGCCGGAGAAGCGCAGTTCGTCGAGCTTGAACAGCGCCAGATCGGCCGCCTTGCCGACGGCGATCTCGCCGAGCTCCGGACGGCCGACACAGGCCGCCGATCCCCTGGTAGCCCAGCGCAGCGCATCCTTGTGGCTGACCTTCGTTACGCCGTAGCGCGCCCGTTGCAGCAGGAAGGCCGCCCGCACCTCCTGCATCAGGTTCGATCCGTCGTTCGAGGCCGAGCCGTCGACACCGATCCCGATGCCAACGCCGGCCTCCTCCATCTCGCATACCGGACAGCAGCCCGACGCCAGGAGCTGGTTGCTACAGGCACAATGGCTGATGGTCGTCTTCGCCTTGCCGAGACGCTTGATCTCGTCGGCGTTGAAGAAGATGCCGTGGGCGAGCCAGGTCCGCGCATTGAGCCAGCCGCACTGTTCGAGATAGTCGAGCGGACGGCAGCCATACATCTGCTGGCAAAACCTGTTCTCGTCCTCGGTCTCCGCCAGATGGGTGTGCAGACGCACGTCGAGCTTCCCGGCGAGATCGGCGGTGGCGCGCATCAACGACGTCGTTACCGAAAAGGGCGAGCATGGCGCCAGCGCGATCTGCACCATCGCATCCGCACCGCGCTGGTGATACTTGGCGACCACCCGCGTACTGTCGGCGAGAATCGTGTCCTCGTCCTGCACAACGCTGTCCGGCGGCAAGCCGCCGTCGCGCTGCGACAGGTTCATGGAGCCGCGCGTGAGCAGCACACGAACACCGAGCCGTCTTGCAACCGCAACCTCGATATCGACGGACTCCTCGAGCCCCGCCGGGAATACGTAGTGATGATCCGTCGTGGTGGTGCAACCCGAGAGCAGCAGCTCGGACATCGCCACCGTGACGCCGAGCTCGAGCGATTCCGGCGTCAGCTTCGCCCACACCGGGTACAGCGCCTGGAGCCAGGGAAACAGCTCGCGATCCATCGCCGCCGGCAATGCCCGCGTCAGCGTTTGGTAGAAATGATGATGCGTGTTGATGAGGCCCGGCAGCACGACATGCTCGCCGGCGTCGAATACCACGGCATCCGCGGTCGCGGGCGTGCCGCCGGCCGGGACGATCTCGATGATGCGGCCGTCTTTCACCACGATCCCGCGCTCGGCGCTGTCGGCGAGGATGGCCAGGGGATCCCTGATCCAGATCGGCTTTGCGTCGCTCATGATGCCGCGTCTCCTCACATTCTCTGGCGACACGCCTGCAAGGCAGGGGCCAGCCCAATCGCACTCTTGTGCGACTTGTTGTTGCGACTTGGCGCCCCTCTTGCAAGACTTTCCGGTAGAGTAGTTCCTCCGATCGAGGCACTGGCGCAGCCATGGACTTGAATACCATCACGGCGGTGGCGCATCCGCAAACGCGTTCCCAACTGCCCGTTTGGACGCCAGGTGATGCTTGGCTCGCGGGCGGCACCTGGCTGTTCTCAGAACCACAGGCGCACCTGACGCGGCTGGTCGATCTCACCGATCTGAAATGGCCCGCACTGACGATCACCGAAAGCCATCTCAGCGTTGCCGCGACCTGCACCATCGCGCAGCTCGATGGCCTCGCCTGCCCGGCCGACTGGCTCGCAGCTCCGCTGATCAGCCAGTGTTGCCGCGCCTTCCTCGCCTCCTTCAAGATCTGGAAGACCGCGACGGTCGGCGGCAATCTCTGCATGTCGCTGCCGGCGGGACCGATGATCTCGCTCACCTCCGCGCTCAATGGCGTCTGCACCATCTGGAAGGCCGGTGGCGGCGAGCAGAAGATCCCCGTCGCCGACTTCGTCACCGGCAACCAGCGCAACCGCCTGGCGCCGGGCGACCTCTTGCGACAGATCGATATTCCCATCGCTGCACTGAAGCGTCGCTCGGCGTTTCGCCAGATCTCGCTCGCGCCGGTCGGCCGCTCCGGGGCGCTTCTGATCGGGAGCCTCGATGGCGACGGTGCGCTGACGCTGACGGTGACCGCGTCGACCGTGCGGCCGATCCAACTGTCATTTCCCGGGCTGCCCGATGCGAGCGCGCTCCGCGCAGCCGTCTCGGACGAGATCACCGACGACCTGTACCACACCGACATCCACGGCAAGCCGCTCTGGCGCAAGCACATGACGCTGCGGCTGGCCGAGGAAATCCGCGGCGAATTGCTGGATACGGCACGGCCATGAGCTTCGAGATCGACGGCAAGCCGTTTTCGCAAGAGCCGCGCGCAGGCCAGTGCCTGCGCACGTTCCTGCGTGAGCTCGGCCATTTTGGCGTCAAGAAGGGCTGCGACGCCGGCGATTGCGGCGCCTGCACGGTACTGCTCGACGGCGAGCCGGTGCATAGCTGCCTGATCCCTGCCTTCCGCGCCGAGGGCCGCGCCATTACCACGATCGAAGGGCTTGGCGGGGACAGTGGCACGCACCCGATGCAGCAGGCCTTTCTCGACGCGCAAGGGTTCCAATGCGGCTTCTGCACCGCCGGCATGATCCTGACCTGCGCCTCGCTGAACCAGGCCCAGCGCACGGATCTCGGAGTTGCGCTGAAGGGCAACATCTGCCGCTGCACCGGCTATCGTGCGATCGAGGACGCGATCCTCGGCAAGACCAATGTCGAGGAGAGCATCGAGGCCGGCGCTGCGTTCGGCCGCAGTCTGCCGGCGCCCGCGGGCGCTGACATTGTCTGCGGCAAGGCGCGTTACACCTTCGACACCGCCATCGACGGCCTGCTGCACATCAAGCTGCTTCGCTCGCCGCACACACACGCGAAAATCGTCGCGATCGACAAAGCGGCGGCGCTGGCCGTCCCCGGCGTGCAAGCGGTGCTGACCCATGAAGACGGGCCGCCGGTGCTGTTCTCGACCGCGCGGCACGAGAAGGACTGGATGGATCCCGAGGACACCCGCATCCTCGATGACGTCGTCCGCTTCATCGGCCAGAGGGTCGCCGCGGTCGTCGCCGAGAGCGAAGCCGCCGCCGAGGAAGCATGTCGCAGGCTGAAGGTCGAATATGAGATCCTGCCCGCGCTGGTGGACCCCGAGCGGGCAATGGAGCCGGGGGCCTCCATCGTTCATCCCGATCGAACCACCGAGAACCGCGTTGCCGACGCCCGGCGCAACCTCGTCGCGGAGACACATGGCGAGTTCGGCGACGTGGCCGCCGCGCTCGCGACGTCCGCCGTCACCTTCGAAGGCACCTTCCACAGCCACCGCGTGCAGCACGCCGCGCTGGAGACCCATGGCGGCCTTGCCTGGCTCGACGATTCCGGCGTGCTCAACGTCCGCTGCTCGACACAGGTGCCGTTCCTGACCCGGCGTGCGCTGTCGGGCATCTTCGCGCTTCCCATGGACAAGGTCCGCGTGTTCTGCGAGCGCGTCGGCGGCGGTTTTGGCGGCAAGCAGGAGATGTTCGTCGAGGACATTCTGGCGCTCGCTGCGCTGAAGACTGGACGCCCCGTGAAGCTCGAACTCACCCGCGAAGAGCAGTTCATCGCGACCTCGACCCGGCACCCGATGCGGGTTCACATCAAGGCGGGCGCTGATGCGGACGGCAAGCTCACCGCACTCCAGCTCGACGTGCTCTCCAACACGGGCGCCTACGGCAATCACGCCGGCCCCGTGATGTTTCACGCGGTGTCCGAGTCCATCAGTGTCTACAACTGCCCCAACAAAAAGGTCGACGGCGTCGCCGTCTACACCAACACGGTGCCGGCGGGCGCATTTCGGGGCTATGGCCTGCCGCAAACGCTGATCGCGGTGGAGGCCGCAATCGATGAACTGGCAAGGCAGCTCGGCATCAGTCCCTACGACATGCGCCGCCGCAACATCGTCAAGCCCGGCGATCCCATGCTGTCACCGCCGCCGTCCGAATACCATGATGTGCTCTATGGCTCTTACGGGCTCGACCAGTGCCTCGACCTCGTCGAACGCGCGATGCAAGCCGACACGCCGCAGCCCGAGCTGTCGCCGGAGTGGCTGATCGGCGAAGGCATCGCGCTGACCATGATCGACACGGTGCCGCCGGCCGGCCACATCGCGGATGCCATGATCGCGCTCAACGACGACGGCGGCTTCGACCTCACCGTCGGTACCGCCGAGTTCGGCAACGGCACCAGCACCGTGCACCGGCAGATCGCAGCGACGACGCTGGCGACGACGGTGGACAGGATTTGCCTGCGCCAGTCCGACACCGCCCATGGCGGCCACGACACCGGCGCCTATGGCAGCGCGGGAATCTTTGTTGCCGGCAAGGCGACGCACGCGGCGGCCGTGCGGCTTGCGGCCGAACTGAAGGCAGCGGCCGCTGCCGCCTGGCTTTGCGATGTCGCGACTTGTGTGCTCGAAGGCGAATTCGTCGTCAGCGGTGTCCGGCGAATGTCATTCACGGAACTGGCGAAACTCGCGCGCGAGCGCGGGCAGCCGCTCACCGCCAGCGGCAATTCCGGCGGCACGCCGCGCTCGGTCGGCTTCAACGTCCATGGCTTTCGCGTCGCGGTGAACAAGGGCACGGGTGAGCTCAAGATTCTCAGGAGCGTTCAGGCGGCGGACGCCGGCGTCGTCGCCAACCCCATGCAGTGCCGCGGCCAGGTCGAGGGCGGCGTGGCGCAGGCGCTTGGTGCAGCGCTCTACGAGGAGATGGTGATCGACGCGGACGGCCGCGTCACCAACCCGAAATTCCGCGACTATCACCTGCCCTCCTTCGCCGACGTGCCGCGCAGCGAGGTCTTCTTCGCCGATACCTCCGACACGATCGGGCCGCTGGGCGCGAAGTCGATGAGCGAGAGCCCGTACAATCCCGTCGCCGCCGCACTCGGCAACGCGATTGCAGACGCCACCGGCATCCGCTTCACGGCGCCGCCTTTCAAGCCGGACCGGCTGTTTCCGGCCCTGCACGACAAATTTGGTTAGGCCTATTTCGGGGGATTCATTCATGAGCAGCGAGGTCCATCCCGTCGACGAGGTCCTGCCGGTCCCGCGCCTGCTCGCGCTCGGGCTCCAGCACGTGCTGGTGATGTATGCCGGCGCGGTCGCGGTGCCGCTGATCATCGGACGCGCGCTGAAGCTGCCGCCGGAGGACGTCGCCTTCCTGATCAGCGCCGACCTGTTCGCCTGCGGGATTGCGACGCTGGTGCAATGCCTCGGCTTTCCCGGCGTCGGCATCCGCCTGCCGGTGATGATGGGTGTGACGTTTGCCTCAGTCGGACCGATGCTCTCGATGGCGGCCGCGCCCGATATCGGCCTGCTCGGCATCTACGGCTCCGTCATCGCCGCCGGCATCTTCGGCATCGTCGCCGCGCCCTTCGTCAGCCGGCTGCTGCCGCTGTTTCCGCCAGTGGTCACCGGCAGCATCATTCTCGTCATCGGCATCTCCTTGATGCGGGTCGGCATCAACTGGGCCGGCGGCGGCCTGCCGACGCTGACGAAGGTAGTTGACGGCGTCGCCGGCAGCTTTCCCAATCCGGCCTATGGGCAATTGCAGGGGCTCGGCATTTCGCTGTTCGTGCTGCTCTTCATCCTCGGCCTGATCAAATGGGGCACCGGCTTCCTCGCCAACGTTTCCGTGCTGCTCGGCATCGTCGCCGGCGCCGTACTCGCAACCATTCTGGGCGTGATGCATTTCGACAAGGTCACTGCCGCCTCCTGGGGCGCGCTGGTGATCCCCTTCCGCTTCGGCATGCCGCAATTCCACCTCGTGCCGGTTATCACGATGAGTGTCGTCATGATCGTGGTGATGATCGAATCGCTCGGCATGTTCCTCGCGCTCGGCGACATCACCGGCAAGGCGATCGACCGCGAAGCCCTGAGCCGGGGCTTGCGCGCCGACGGCGTCGGCACGCTGCTCGGCGGCATCTTCAACACCTTTCCCTACACCTCGTTCTCGCAGAATGTCGGCCTGGTCTCGGTCACCGGCGTGCGGTCGCGCTGGGTGACGGTGACGGGCGGCTGCATCATGCTCGGGCTCGGCCTGCTGCCGAAGCTCGCCGCGCTGGTCGAGGCGGTGCCGCTGGTCGTGCTCGGTGGCGCGGGCCTCGTGATGTTCGGCATGGTCGCGGCAACAGGCGCGCGCATCCTCACCTCGGTCGATTTCCGCACCAACCGCTACAATCTCTTCATCGTCGCGATCTCGATCGGCTTCGGCCTGATCCCGCTCGCCGCGCCCGGCTTCTTCCGGAACCTGCCGCATGATCTCCAGCCGCTGCTGGAGTCCGGCATTTTGCTTTGTGCGGTGGTCTCGGTGCTGCTCAACGCCTTCTTCAACGGCTTGAGCGGCGGTGCTGCGGCTGAGGCAGATGCAGCGGCAGTCGCGTCATCCGCGCAGCAYGTCTAGCTGCCGCGATAGGTCGAATAGCTCCAGGGCGTGACCAGCAGCGGCACGTGGTAGTGGCTTTCCGGCTCGCTGATCGCAAAGCGCAGCGGGATCTCGTCGAGGAACGGCGGCTCCGACAGCGGCACGTTGCGCTCGGCGTAATATTTGGCGACGCGGAAGCGAAGCTCGTAGCGGCCGATCGGAAGCGGACGGCCGCCGATCAACGGTTGATCGGTACGCCCATCCGCATTGGTGACGGTGCGCGCGACGACGCGGCTCTCGCCGAGATTCGCAAGCTCAATCAGCTCGACCGGAATGCCCGGCGCGGGCTTGCCGGCGTGATTGTCCAGCACATGGGTCGAGAGCCGGCCGTGCACCTTGAGCTTGTCGTCGGCGACAACGAGCTGGTCGAGCCGCAGCGCCGAGATGCGGCCGATCTCCTCGATCGCACGTCGCGTCTCGGTCTTGGCAATATTGAGCAGCCGCGTCTCGAAGTCGGCCAGCACGGAATCCCTGGTGTGGCGGCGCACGCAGACGATGTAGGGGAAGCCGAACTTTTCACGGTACGCATTGTTGACGCGCTCGAACGCGGCATATTCGGCGTCCGACAGCCGGTCGAGGCCGGCACTGTTCTGCTCGTCGGTCGATTCCGCCGTCAGGCCCGCGGCGCGCTGGGTCTTGTTGGCGAGATCGGGATGCGCCCGGATCAGCGCCATCTGGACATCGGGCTCGGCACTCTGGATCGCGGCCATCAGCGCGGTGTGCAATGGGTTGATGCCGGTGAACGGCCGCTGCCCGGCGAGCTTCTCCGCAATCCACGGCGAATATTCGACGACATTGGCGAGGGCCGCGACGAAGTCGGCTTTGTCGGCGGCGTTGAGATCGGCGAGCGAGATTTGCGACATCACGTCTTCACCCGATCTCGAAGGCGTCGGCGGCAAGATGCGCGTGCTTGTCGTGCCAGTGCTGCGCGATCTGGAGCCGCGTCGGCACCCAGACGCGTTCGTGCTTGCCGATGTAATCCAGGAAGCGGATCAGCCCCGCGGCGCGGCCGGGCCGGCCGGCGAGACGGCAGTGCAACCCCACCGACATCATCTTCGGCGCGGTCTCGCCCTCGGCATAGAGCACGTCGAACGCATCCTTCAGATAGGTGTAGAACTGCTCGCCCTCGGCAAACCCTTGTGGGTTGATGAAGCGCATGTCGTTGGCGTCGAGCGTGTAGGGAATAATGAGCTGCTTGCCGTTCGCGCCCTTGACCCAATAGGGCAGGTCGTCGGCATAGGAGTCGCAGAGATAGAGGAAGCCGCCCTCCTCCATCAGGAGGCGGTTGGTGTTGATCGAGGAGCGCCCGGTGTACCAGCCGAGCGGCCGCGATCCGGTCGCCTCAAAGTGGACGCGGATCGACTCGGCGATCTCGGCGCGCTCCTGCGCCTCGGTCATGTCCTTGTGCTCGATCCATTTCAGGCTGTGGCTGGCGATGTCCCAGCCGGACTCCTTCATCGCCGCAACGATTTCCGGATTGCGCTTCAGCGCAGTGGCGACGCCGAACACGGTGGTCGGCCATTTGCGCTCGTTGAACATCCGCCACAGCCGCCRGAAGCCGGCGCGCGAGCCATATTCGAACATCGATTCGATATTGGCGTGGCGCTGGCCCGGCCAGGGCTGCGCGCCGAGCACGTCGGACAGGAAGGCTTCCGAGGCGCGGTCGCCGTGCAGGATGTTGTTCTCGCCGCCCTCCTCGAAATTGACGACGAACTGCACCGCAACCCGCGCGTTGCCCGGCCATTGCGGATGCGGCGGGTTGCGGCCGTAGCCGCGGAGATCGCGCGGGTAGCGGGTATCAGTCACTCAGACTTCCTCGAAGCGGATCGGCAGCGCGCCCTTCCACAGCACGCTCTTGCCCAGCGTCGCCAGATTCTCCAACCCCGAGGTCACCGTGATGAAGTGATTGCCGGCGAGCTGGCCCATCTTGCTCGCGAAGCTCACGCCGCCATAGGCCATCAGGATCTCGGTCTCGCTGATGCCGCCGGGATAGAGGATGATCTGGCCCGGCGCGGGATAGCTGGTGTGGTTCTCATAGCCGACGCCGAAATCGAGGTCGCCGAGCGGCATCCACACCGCCTCGCCGCTCCAGCGCACGTGGATGATGTGGCTTTCGAACGGCAGCGCTTTACGGAACGCAGCGACAGTCTTGGGCGCCAGCTGCTCCTCGAAGCGGGCATCGAAGGTGAAATCACCGGCGCGGATAACGAGTTTGCTCATCTCATCTCTCTGGATCGGGGGCTAAAGGCCCCACGGGGAACTTTCAAGCAAAGAGCATTCCAGAGGGCTTCGCGCAAGTGGCGCGGCCCGTCACCTGCGGTCGTAGGACCAGCCGAAAATGCCGCTCCGGCGCACCTCCGGCTCCGGCTCGGCGGCAGGCTGCGGCGCCTCCTTCAGTTCCGCCTGCGGCGGCGGCGGAGGCGGTGCGGGCAGGTTCTCGCATTTCATGGAATAGACCAGCTTGCCGTCCGCGGTCCGCCCGATCGGGGCGCAGGGATCGGGATGAGCCGCCGAGGTTTTTGGGGCCAGCTTGACCTGCGCCGCAGCCGGCGAGGCGATCAGCAGAAGGACCAGCAGATATCTCGACATCGTTGTCGCCTAAAACCTCAATTGGCTCCATTCAACCGGATTGCGCCGGTCAAGTCCATCGGGGCCAACCGGGCGATTGCCGAATATTTAGCCGAGACCAAAAAATTTGCTCGCCCCATCGTGATGCGAGCGTGGCTGATATTGGGCGGGGCGTGTCGCCATGTCAGCCGAGACGACGAACACATGTCTCACAACCTGGCCGTCGTCACGGGAGAAACAACAATGCAAAAGGCCCTCACCATTCTCGGCGTCACGCTGATTGCCGCCATCACGATTCAGGCCGCCGCCGCAAGCGACCGCCGTCACGTCCGCAAGGCGCACCCCGCCCACATCACCCAATCGGTGCGCGACTCCAACGCCGCCATCTGGCCGTCGCAGCCGACCGAGCCGGACTGGTCGCGTTATGCCAACGGCGCATTGTCGGCGCCTGCAGGACGATGATGTGAAAGTGGGAATGCTGCGGACCTGGCTTCGCGACACGACTGCGAAGCGGCAAACAAAAAGGAGTGGGTTACGCTTTCGCTAACCCACTCCATGGCAATACCTGCGAAGCTGTCGGGCCCGACAGCTGCGTCCGAACTCAATGGTCGTAATTGCCGCAGACGGCCGAGGGGCCTCCGCCGGCACAATAGCCTCCAGGGATGTAAGGGGCCGAAGGACGGTTCGGCCCCCRGTAATAGTGGGAACCGCCGTAATAGGCTGGACCACCGTAATAGCCTGGGCCGCGATCGTAATAGTACTGGTCCTCGTAATAGTCGCRGCGCCGGCTTTCGGCGATCGCGCCGACGGCCAGGCCGGTCGCCGCGCCCATGATGGCGAGGGCTGCAGCATTCGGTCCGCGGCGATAGTAACGGCGCTTGGCCGCGCTGAAATCGGTGGCGTCGGACGCAGCCTGGCCAGCGACGGCCGCCCTGGAAGGAGTCCCGGACGAGGCTGCAGCGGACGGCGTCGCGGAGGCCGCGACCAGGGCGAGGCTTGCGAACGCGGCCAGCACCGCATTGCGGCCGGCTGCCGAAGTCATAGGTCCAATCATCTCAATCTTCCTCTGTTCTCGCCCAAAAAAGAGATATGCAAACGATCTATAATGCGCAAACCACTGAAATGGTTTCATGATCGCGGCAATCTGCCACGCTTTGAACGATTGTAAACCGAACTTCCAGATCCAGCTTGATCCATTCAACCTGAGCGGTTAGTGAACAGCCGCGCCGTTTTTCGGTCGCCGTAAGCGTTTCACGTGAACCAACGCATCAACCGACGTCGTCGGGATCGATGCCATTTTCGCAGGTTCAACGTGACTGACGCGTCTTTTTCCCCAAGAGAAATCAGATGATTGCGGTTCGCAAACTGCCGGCGCGCTATGCGCCGATCGTCATGCCATTCGTGCTTTCCATTCTCATGACGGCCGTGGTGTCGGTCATTTCGACACTCAGGAGCCTCGGCGCAACGCCGGCATTCCTCGCGACATGGCCGGGCGCCTGGGGGCTGTCATGGCTCGTCGCCTTTCCGACGCTGCTCGTGGTGCTACCGATGGTCCGCCGGATCGTCGCCTGCCTCGTCGCGTCACCCTCTCAACCAGGCCAGTAGCCGGCGTGGGCGGCGGCGCATGGCGCTCGCCGTCCCGCTTCCATGAACGTGGCTGCGTGACCGCTAGGCCCGATACCTCCAGTATTTTTTCAGCGCATCGCCCGCGGCCTGAAGGTCGAAGCGCTGGTCAGGCGCGAGTTGCTGCATGATCAGGTTGAACATATCGTTCAGGATCGAGCGCTTGTCGCCGAAATAGGAATGGCGCAAACCGACCAGGCTGGTGTCGACGAGCGATGCATCGATGGTATCGACGCCGTCGACGACCAGCAGCGCTTCGCCGGCCTCGCCCGCCCGCGGATAGCCGTGCACGAATTTCGAGGCCAGCAGCGCGACGTCGCGTGACGAGGCATAGAGCGTGCAGCGCCTGGCGCAGCCCTTGAATTTCGCGGCGAGCTGGACGAAGCGGTCGCGGTCGACGTCGGGGGCGGCAAAGATGACCTGACCGAGCTTTGCGGCGCCCGCCGGCAGTTGCCATGACGCCATGCGTTCGAGCGTGTTGACCAGAGCCCGGTTGCCCATGCTGTGAGCGATGACATGAACCTCGCGGGCGCCGATTTCGTTCAGCGCAAGCTGGAGAAATGCCTCGAAATAATCGCGCGACCAGTCGATCGTGCTCTCGTCGACGGTGTACTGCTTCGCGTCCGCCGCCGACGCCCAGCTATACAGCAGCGTTCTGCCGGCGAATTTCAGGTCGACGGAGATCTGCGCGGCCCGCCGCGCCGCATCCTCGAAAGACACGTTGTAGCCGTGCACGAAGACGAGAACGTCGCGTTCGTCGGCCGCGGCAAGCGAGTCCGCAAGGCGCGTGACGAAAACATCCCGACCGAGCGGCCCGACGCTCTTGAGGATCACATGCTTTTCCGGATTGGCCGAAAATGAGAGGCGCCACCAGCTCGGACCGGTCAGCTCGCCGAGAGTGCGCCCGCGCGTGGGCACGCTGACCTCCGCGATCCCGAACGCGAGAGCGCCGCGCGCGCCGCCAAAGTACCTCGCCGGCGTATTGTCTCCGCGTGCCCGGTCCGTGCCGTAGAAGATGGGGATCGCGACGATCCCGGTCGCCTCGTCTGTGGTCGGCCGTACAATCTCCGAGGCAATGGGCGGCGGCGTAACGCGGCCGCGGCGGATCACGACCTCCTTGGCGGCAGCCGGCGCTGTCTGCTGCACGGCGCGCCGCACGAGCTCCGCGGCCGGGGCCTCCGCGAGCAGACGCTGAACCAGGGCGTCGAGCGCGCGGCGGACCTCATCGGGGTCATCGCCCCGGCCGGCACGGCCGGCCAGCTCTAGCAATTCGTCGCTGTAGGTGGGCCAGCTTTCGCCGAGCAGGGACTTCAACTGCGGCCCAAGGTCGAGCAAGGCAAGCAACAGGCGAAGCGTGTCGGACATCGCACGTCCCTCGTCGCTGAGCGCGGCCAGGGCGGTCRCCCCGCCGCCTGTCTCCAGACTAGAGGTTGTGGGCGATCTGGCAAGTCCGTCGCGCRTGCGAACGGCCCGGCGGATGTCCTTACGACAGCGCGCCCAGCACGCCGCGCGTCGCCTTGTCGATCTCCTCGACATAGCGGCGGCGGGCGAAGTTCTCGGTGAGGAAGCCGACCACCTTGCGGCTATCGGTGGAATCGACCACCGCCAGCATTTCGGCCTCCGCCTCGTCGAACACCGCCATCGCCGACTTCACGTTCATTTCCGGGATCAGCACGATTTCGGTCAGGCGCGCCAGCTCGATCACCTGGATGTCGTCGGCAATGGTGTCGAGGTCGCCTGAGAACAGGTCGGGCAGCAGGACGAGGCCGACATATTCGTCCGCATTGTTGACAATGACGATTCCGGGCCGCGATCCCAGCGCGAATTCGCGGCGGACCGTGGCGATCGTCGTGGTCGACGGGACCTTGCCGACATCCGAGCGCATCAGGCGCTCGACGGTGAGGTTGCGCAGCCAGCCGACGTCGTTGGCGCTACGGATGGTCTCGCCGCGCAGATGCAGGCGCCAGGTCGAAAAGGAGTGGCCGAACATGAAGCGGACGCAGATCGAGGTGACGATGCAGCCGGCCAGCACCACCGCGGTAACGTCGACGTTGCGGGTCATCTCGAGCACGAGGAACGACATGGTCAAGGGACCGCCGACGATGGCGACGCCAAGCGTCGCCATGCCCGTCAGCATTGCGACCAGCGGATCGATCACGAATTCCGGACTGATGAGCAAAAGGACCGCGGCGAAGAACTTTCCGATCAGGCTGCCGACGAACAACGAGGCAAAGAACAGACCGCCGCGAAACCCCGAGGCCAGCGAGATCAGGCAGGCCGTCAGCTTCAAAGCGATGATCACCGCGATCAGGC